>JBGVOA010000368.1:0-8920 GCA_045126095.1 Christensenellales bacterium
CCGGGACCGCAGCGGGATACAGGAAATATACCGCGCGGCGCCGGGCGCGAACCAAACCGCGGGCGCAGCTGCGAGCCTGAGCGCAGGCCGCGTATCCGGGCCGCCTGCGATCGCCGCGGACGACGCCGCCGGCGCGAAGAAACGGCGCAGCGGCGGGAGATCTTCTCTTCCGGACGACGCCGCCGGCGCGAGAACCGGCGCAGCGGCGGGAGACCTTCCCTTCCGGACGTCGCCGCCGGCGCAACGGTGTCGGATCCTGACACCGAGGAGGACCGAATGACACGAGAACAGGTTTACGCCGAGCAGCTGAAAAGCCTCGGCATTTACGACCCGGCCTTTGAGCCGGAGATCCACACGCTGGCCATCATGGAGCGCGACCTGCAGAAGGCGCTGAAGGCCTGGAAGAAGTCGGACGGCGCCATGGTCGGCAAGACCTGGGACGCGATCAGCGCCCTGCGCCGGGACATCCTGCAGCACCGCGACGCCCTCGGCCTGACGCCGAAGGCGTACAAGCGGATCCGCGAGCAGCGACCGGCCTCCGACGTCGGCGATCAGCCGGTCGGCGGGGCCAACGATAAGCTGTCCGGCGTCCTGAATCAGCTGATGGAGCTTTCCCATGGCGACGCATGAGGCGCTCGTCAACACCTGGGCGGAGGCGGCCGAGGCAAATCCCCGCGCCTGCGAGGACTGGCGGGCGATGGCGCGGCGCTATCTCGACGACCGGCGCTCCGGACGCTGGGAGTTCCGGACGGCGCTGCCGGAGTTCGTGATCGGCGGGATCGAGACGCTGTTCTGCCACCAGCAGGGCGAGACCCTCGACGGCCGGCCGCTGCGCGGTACCCCCTTCCTGCTGCAGCCCTGGCAGATCTTCAACATCTACAACGTCTGCGGCTTCTTCGTCCCCGGGACGCAGCTCCGCCGCTACTCCGAGGAGTTTACCATGCTGAGCCGGAAAAACGGCAAGACGCCGTTTTCCGTGGCCAAGCTCTGGATGCTGGGCCTCTACTACGCCCGCAGCTTCTCCAGGATCAAGACCGTGGCCGGCTCGGTGCAGCAGAACATGGAGGGCTTCGGCTTTCTGGGCTACAACCTGCATCGGCTGGGCCTCACCGTGCGCGAGGACGCGATCCGCGGCCTGCGCGTCCTGGACAGCTCCCTCGGGCACAGCTTTTCCGGCGCGGCCTGGAACGGTCAGATCAGCTTTGACGCCCTGGCCTACAAGCCGGACATCTTTGACGCCTTCAACGCCAATCTGGTGCACCTCGACGAGCTGGAGCTCTACCGCAATGCCGTCCCCTACGGGCGCCTGCGCGACGCCACCAAGGCCTACGGCAACAAGCTGATCACCGCCACCACCACGGCCGGCGACGACGGCACCGGCTTCTGCGCGCAGCGCCTGGATTACTGCTCCAAGGTCGTCCGCGGCCAGATCACCGGAGAGGACGCCGACCGGACCTTCGTGATGATCGCCCGCGCGGATCCGGATCCGGACAGCGGCGAGGTGGACTTCCTCTCCCCGATTGCCCACGAACAGGCCAATCCGTCCTGGAACGTGACGATCCGGCCCGGCGACATGATGGCGTCGGCGCTGCAGGCGCAGAACGACCCGCAGATGCGCAAGGAATTCCTGACGCGCTCGCTCAACGTGTTCGTCAGCAGCTACAAACAGTGGTTTGACGTGGAGGAATTCCGGCGCAGCGACGCCCGATACGACTTTTCCATGCAGCAGCTGGCCCGCCTGGTGCCCGCCTGGTACGGCGGCGCGGACCTCTCGAAGCTCCACGACCTCACCGCGGCCTCCATCGTCGGCGAGATCCCGGCGGCAAAGGCGGCCTCGGAGGGCTGGACGCCGCCGGAGGACGTCCTTTGCATCGTCCCGCACTGCTGGTTTCCGCGCGTGGCGGCCGCAGAAAAGGCCGACAAGGACCATATCCCGCTGTTCGGCTGGCGTGACGACGGCTGGCTTGACATGCCGAACGAGCCGAGCATGGATCCCACGGAGCCGGTCAAGCAGTTCCAGGCATGGAAGCGCGCCGGCTTCCGGATCCGGAAGGTCGGCCACGACCGCAAATTCGCGCGCCCGTACTACACCGCCATGAAGAAGGCGGGCTTTTCCGTCGTCGATCAGCCGCAGCTGTATCTGCAGAAATCCGAAGGCTTCCGCTACATCGAGCACAAGGCCAAAATCGGCTGCCTCTATTACTGCCACGCCGAGCCCTTCGATTACTGCGTCGGCAACGTCCGGGCGCAGGAGAAGGTGGACGACGCGATCCAGTACGACAAGCTGAGTCCCAACGCCAGGATCGACGTTTTTGACTGCGCCGTGTTCGGCACGGTCCGCTTTCTGATAGACACGGAGAAGTCCAACCGCGGCAGCGGCTGGTTCGGCTCCGGAGAAAAGGAGGAAACCGAGTGAAAGTTAAACCCGTCCGGGCTCGCACACCGGCGCCGCAGCAGCGCAGCGCGCTGCGCAGCTTCCTCATCGGCGGCAGCACGGATCTGACCGTGCCCGGCTATGTGCGGCTGATCGATTCCCCGGACGTCAGCTCCGCCATCGGCAAGGTGGCGGACATCGTCTCCAGCGCGACGATCCAGCTCTGGCGCAACACCGACCGCGGCGACGTCCGCGTCCGGAACGAGCTGGCCAAGTTCATGGACATCTACCCCTACGCGCACGGCACGCGCAAGACGCTGCTGCAGTGGCTGGTCAGCGCCATGCTGGCCAACCGCAACGCATTTCTCCTTCCGCAGTACGAGGCGGGCCGGCTGGCTGCGCTGACGCCCATGCCGGGCGCGGCGCTGACGCCCACGCCAACCGGCGACGACTTCTTCGTCACCTGGCGCGGGCACCACTTCGGCAGCGACGAGGTGCTCAATTTCCCCTACCGCGCGAGTGTTGACTGTCCCTGGCGCGGCGCCGGCATCCAGATCCAGCTGCGGGACATCCTGCAGAACCTGCGGCAGGCCGCCAGCACGGTCAACGGCTTCATGCGCAGCGAGTACAAGCCCAGCGTCATCATCAAGGTCGACGCCAGTGCGGACGAATTCTCCACGCCGGCCGGCCGGAAGAAGATGCTCGACGAGTACGTCACCAATCAGCGCGCCGGCGAGCCCTGGATCATCCCCAGCGAGCTGATGGACGTCGTCCAGGTCAAGCCGCTGAGCATCTCCGATCTGGCAATCAGCTCCACCGTGGAGACGGACAAGCGCGCCGTCGCCGCCGCCCTGGGCGTCCCGCCCTATCTGCTGGGCATCGGGGCCTTCAACGAGGCGGAGTACAACGCCTTTATCCGGACGATGGTCGTCCCGCTGGCCGACGCGATCGCGCAGGAGCTCACCCGGCAGCTGCTCACCAGCCCGGACATGTATTTCAAATTCTCCACGCGCAAGCTGTACGCCTACAGCCTGAAGGATCTCGCCGGCGTCGCCGACGATCAGTATATCCGCGGGCTCATGACCGGCAACGAGGTCCGTGACTGGATCGATCTGCCGCCGGAGAAGGGCCTCGACGAGTTCGTCATTCTGGAAAACTACATCCCTGCCGGCATGATCGGCAATCAATCAAAACTGAACGGAGGAAATGACAATGCCTGACATCGATACCAGAGACAGCTATCAGCTGCGCGGCGGCCTGACCCGCTTTGAGACGCGCGAGGCCGAGGACGGCAAGCGCTACATCGAGGGATACTTCGCCGTTTTCAACAGCGAGTATGAGCTCTGGGAGGGCGCGACCGAGGTGATCAAGCCCGGCGCCTTCACGAACAGCATCTCCGGCGACGTCCGGGCGCTGATCAACCACAACACGACCCTGGTGCTGGGACGCACCGCAGCCCACACGCTGGAGCTCCGCCAGGATGAGCACGGCCTCTGGGGCAGAATCGAAATCAATCCGGACGACACCGACGCCATGAACCTCTACGCCCGCGTCCAGCGGGGTGACGTCTCCCAGTGTTCCTTCGGCTTTGATATCAAACGCGAGACCTTCGTCGATCTCGGCGGAGGGAAATACCGTTGGGAGATCGAGGAGATCGATCCTCTGTACGAGGTATCGCCCTGCACCTTCCCCGCCTACGTGGAGACGTCCATCGCGGCCAGGAAGAAGGATCTCGAAACCATCAAGCAGCGGGACGCCGAAGCCTGGCGCGCCGCACAGAAATCCAAACTGGAGGAAATCAAGAAATGCTGAAAGTCCTTATGCTCCGCAAACGGCTCGGCGATCTGAACACCGAGCTGGCCGACCTCAGCCGCGCCGCCGAAGGCTTCCGGACCCGCGAGGAGGAGATCGCGGCCGCCATCGAGGAGGCCCAGACCGACGAGGAGCGCTCCGCCGTGGAAGCGGAGATCGCTGCCTTCGACGCCGCCGTAGAGGCAAACAACAGCCGCAGCACCGAGCTGCGCACCCAGATCGAGGCGCTCGAAGCCGAGATCCGCGCCGCGGAGGAAAACGCGGCATCTGCCCGCCGGGCGGCTCAGACCCCGGCAAACAACGAAAGAGAGGGTAAACCTATGATCTTCAACACCCGCGCAAAAATGTTCGGCGCCACCGCCGAGGCACAGCAGGCCTTCATCGGCCGCGAGGACGTCAAGGAATTCCTGCAGCGCGTCCGCGGCTTCCGCAGCCAGCAGCGCGCCGTCAGCGGCGCCGAGCTCGGCATCCCCACCGTCTTCATGGACATCCTGCGTCCGGAGATCGCGGCGCAGAGCAAGCTGCTCAGCCGCATTTACTGCAAGCCCCTGAAGGGCAAGGCCCGCCAGAACGTGGCCGGCGCCGTTCCGGAGGCGATCTGGACCGAGGCCGTCGGCGCGCTGAACGAGATGGACATCGTCTTCACGCAGCTGGAGATGGACGGCTACAAGGTCGGCGGCTTCATCGCCGTGCCCAACTGCGACCTGGAGGACGACGACGATCTCGAGCTCGCCGTCACCATCTATGAGGCCCTGTCCGGCGGGATCGCGCTCGCCATCGACAAGGCCATCGTCTACGGCACCGGCAGCAAGATGCCCGTCGGCTTTGTCACCCGCCTGGCCGCGAGCTCGCAGCCGGCATGGTGGGGCTCCAATCAGGGCGCCTTCACCGATCTGCACAGCTCCAACATCCTGAAGCTGAACATCTCCGCAGCCGACACCGTCAACGGCTTCTTCATGCCGCTGCTGCGCGCCCTCGGCAAGGCCGATCCCAAGTATTCCGACGGCAAGATCACCTGGATCATGAACCACGCCACGCACGTTGATATCATGATCCACGCGCTCGGCATGACCGACGCCGCGGCCATCGTGGCCGGCATGAGCAATCAGATGCCCATCATCGGCGGCGAGATCGTCGAGCTGGAGTTCATGGCCGACTACGAGATCGGCGGCGGCTATCTCTCCCTGGAGCGCTGGGTCGAGCGCGCCGGCGCCGCCATCGGCAGCAGCGATCTGCCCCTGTACATCCAGGATCAGACCGTGTTCAAAGCGACGGCTCGCTATGACGGCAAGCCCGCCCGCGGCGAAGCCTTCGTCCTGGTCAACTACAACAACACGGATCCCACCACGGCCGTGAGCTTCGGCGTCGACTACGCCAACACCAAGCTCAACACCCTGATCGTCACCGCGGCCGCCCACGGGTCTACCTCCGGCAAGACCGTCCTGACCGTCTCCGGTGCCATTGCCGGTTCGCCGACGCTGAAGTATCTGGTGAAGGCCAGCGCCGAGGGCATCCAGGCCGGCGACACCGTCGGCTCTGACTGGAGCGATCTGACCAGCGGCTCCACCGCGATCACCGCGGCCGCCGGCACGCCCATCGCCGTGGTCGAGCTTGACGGTAACGGCAAGGTCGTCTCCGCCGGCACCGTCCTCTCCGTGCCCAAGACCTGATAAGGGGAGGTGAGCTCGTGGCCAATCAAGACTCCGTGTTTCTGGCGATGCTGAAGGTGGATCTCGGTCTGATGAATCCGACGGAGGCGCAGACCGCCTACCTGAATACGCTGATCGACGCCGCGAAGCTCAACATCGCCAGGGAGGGCATCACCCTCGACGACGCCCAGGCGGACGACACCATGCTCGTGGTGATGTACGCCGCCTGGATGTACCGCAAGCGCGCGCAGGCGCCGGACGCGCAGGCCATGCCCCGCATGCTGCGCTGGCAGCTCAACTGCCGCCTGGCGGCTGAGAAAATGGCGGTGAGCGAATGATCTACGATCGCGTCCTCACCGTCTACGACGAGCCGGCGGGCACGCCGCTGCAGCACGTTCTCGTGCCGGTCAGCACCCACTACTACGAGCCCGGCGAGGTCTATCACAACCGCTTCTGGGAGAGCGTACAGGCCGGCAGCCGCGTGGACCTGATGGCCATGGTGCCGGACGGCAGCGCGATCCGCGCCGATCAGTACGCGATCCCGGAGGACGGCTGCGTGTACCGCATCGTCCAGGTACAGCACGGCCGGGACAGCGACGGCCAGCCCATGACCTCGCTGTCGCTCCGGCGGGAGGAGGGCTTCTATGACATCGCAAGAGCTTGAAGGCCGCCTGCGGCATCTGTGTCCGCAGACGTATCAGCTGGCGGCGCCGCGGGACGCCACGCGCTACATCGTCATCCACGAGTACGGGCGCGACGGCGTGTCAGGCTCTGACACCACGGCGCTGACGCTGCCGAAGGTCCAGCTCGACATCATCACGCAAAACCTCACGGACCCCCTCCCGGAGGACGTCGGCGCGCTGCTCGAAGCGCTGTGCCTGCCCTATGAGGTGATCGACGTCGGCTACGACGACGAGTTCGCCGCCATGCGCTGCATCATTCAGCTGGTGGTGGTCTGATGGCTGGCTTCAAGTACAACGGCGTGGACGCGATCGAGGCGAGTCTCGCGCAGCTGGCAAGCCTGCCGGACAGCGCGCGGTGGGATATCCTCTCCGCCGGCGCCGCCGTGATCCGGCGCTTTCAGGAAAAGCAGCTCGGCGCCGAGTTCCGGCGCCGGACCGGGCAGCTCTTCGGCAGCATCTCCGTCAAGCGGAAGGGCTCCGGGGAGGATATGGCGGCCCAGATCCTGCCGACCGGGAAGCGAAAGAAGGCTTCCACTGGGAAGCGCATCTATCGCGGTCGCAGCAACGGCAGCTATCAGGGCACCAACGCCGAAGTCGCGTACATCCTGGAATACGGCAGCCCGCGGATTCCCGCCTCGCACTGGATGGAAAAGGCCAACGAGGCGTCCGAGCCGGAGATGATGCAGGCCATGGCGGCCGCCTGGGACGATTACCTCAAAACTATCAACCTATAAGGAGATCATCAAATGTCCAACAAAACCGTTAAAATGCCCATCGGTATGCGCAGGAGCTACTTCGGCGTGTTCGCGTCCGAGCCCGACAACGCGCATCCCACCTACGGCAGCCTGATGGACATGGGCGCGGCCCGCAAGGGCTATCTGACCGTGACCACGGCCGCCGTGGAGATCCCCGGCGACGACATCGTCCAGGTCTACGACGAGAAGTTCGTCAGCGCCCAGGCCGACGTGGAGACCGACTGCTCCGATCTGGAGCTCAACGCCACCGTCTACGGCCATACCTTCGCCACCGGCGTGGAGACCAGCAACGGCGACGACACCGCGCCGTTCGGCTTCTACGCCTTCATCGAGCCGATCCTGCTGAAGGACAAGAGCGTCATCTACCGCGGCACCTTCCTCTACAAGGTCTGCGCCATGCAGGGCAGCGAGAAGGTGGAGGCCGACACCAAGCAGCCCGGCAGTCTTGACCCGAAGGTCAACGCCGTCAGCTTCAAGGTCATGGCCGACAACACCGGCGCCTGGCGCGCCCGCCAGGAATTCGACACCGAGGCGGCGGCCGACAGCTGGATCCGCGGCCTGGCCGGCGCGAGCACCGTCTACCCCGTGCGCATCACCAACATCGGCAACGGTGCCAGCTCTCCCGGCACCGGCGTCATCTACGTGGCGGCCGGGCAGAATCAGGTCATCGATTTCGGCAGCTCGGATCCCACCGCGCTGTACGACAACGGGACCAGCAAGACGCCCACCTCCCACAAGTACACGATCAGCTCTATCGCCGCCGCCCACGACATCGTGGCGATCTGGCCCTCGACCTGACGCAACGCACAGGGCCGGCACGGATTTGTGCCGGCCCTTCAGCCAATCCGGAGGAACCGCATGAAACACATTGATTTTGAATTCAACGGGCAGACCTATGCGCTCAGCTTCACGGCCGAGGCGCTTTTCACCGTTTACGATAAGTTCGGCGTCACCGACGACATCCTCGGCGCGACGCAGTGCCTGGAGCCCACCGCGGAGGGCTGGAAAAACTGCTGCTGGCTGGCCGCGCTCATGGCCTCCCAGGGCGAGCTGCAGCTGCGCCACAGCGGGCGGGATCCCAAGCGCATGATCACCATGGAGGAGCTGCGCACCGGATTCATGGCCGCGGAGAGCGTCCGCCTCCGGCAGGCCGTCCGGGACGCGCTGGCGCAGGGCTTTGAACGCAGCGTCGAGACCGACGAGGCCGAGGAGGTCAATCTCGTGCTCCGAGAGCGCGAGGAGGCTGAAAAAAAAACGAAAGCAGCGGTGCTGTCCGTGCTCGATACCTTGCGCAGGCTGTTTCCGTCGTCGGGCTCGACGTCGTGACCGCGCTGCTGCTCTGCCCCGGCACCTATATGGACATGTGCGCCGCACTTGCGCGGCGTAACCGAAAGGAGGCCTGATCATGGCCGTCAGACAGATCTCGACGGAGATCTCGCTATCCGGTGAAAAAGCCTTCAACGACCAGATGAAGGCCGTCAACAGTAACCTGAAAAACCTGAAATCCGATATGAAGCTCGTCTCGAACGAGTTTGCCGACAACGCCAACAGCGTGGAGGCGCTGCGGGCCAAGCAGGCCGTGCTGCAGCAGCAGTACGACCAGCAAAGCGAGAAGGTCAACGCGCTGCGGGCGCAGCTGCAGGCCGT
>JBGVOA010000369.1:0-4785 GCA_045126095.1 Christensenellales bacterium
AAAGCGGCTTGTCCATGGTGAAGTCCGCTGCGTCCATCGTCGGCAGGCGGAAGAGCCGCGTCAGCTCTTGCATGCGGCCGTCGATGACCATCGTCAGGGCTGGAATGCCGTTCATGATGGCCAGGACGTTGCCGTGGAAACGGCTGCCCATGGAGAAATCGACGTTCTCCCGCAGCCAGGAAACCCATGGCTCCACCTCGAAGAAGACCTGCTTGCGCTCCTTCAGCCAGGCGGAAAGGTACTCGTGCTGGGGCTGGTTGTTCTGGCAGTTGAGGAGGGTCAGCTCCTGCTGCGTCTGCTCTACAAAGGGCAGCTTCCGGTTCGCTGCGAAGGTCAGGAACTCGCATTCCGCCGGGCGCAGATTCCCGTAGAAGGTGCGGAAGTTGACCGCCGTTCGCATGTCCTCGCGGAAAGCGGGCTTGTCCATGCGGAAGCTGTCGTCCATGCCGTAATAGAGGCTCGGGCAGCCGATGATTTTCAGGTTCAGGATGCCCAGCCGCTCCAGCACGGCGGCGGTGTACTCCCCGCGCACACCCAGCACCGCCCGCTCGGAGATCGTCCGCAGAAGCTTCACTGTGTCCGGGTGCAGGGCGATTTTCGTGGAGTCCGTGCGGCTGTGCACGCCCACGCTGATGGGCACCAGCAGCTTGTCGCCGATGCCCGCCAGCATCTTCCACACATGGGGATAGGTGGTGTTTTCCGTCAGCCAGATCAGCTCTGTGGTGATGTAGTGGCTGACCTCCGGATCGTCCCGGAAGGCGCCGGAATCAATGTCCCACAGGGGAAAAACGCGGGGATTGAAAATGTTCTTCAGCGCACGGATGAACACCAGGTTGCCCGTGTTGTTGCCCACCCAGAAGAACTTCATCTTCCAGTCATGCAGGTCAAAATGGACGTTGTCGTTCCAGAAGAGGCCGATGGCCATCAGTCCCCGCCCCCTTTCAGGAGACGGCGGCAGCCCCGGAGGACGCGCCAGCCCGCCCGGCAGACCTTCGTCAACCGCGGATGGCTCACCAGGCGCGCCTTGGCCTCGGCTTTGAGCGTGCCCCGGTCGTGCAGCAGCAGCGACACAGCGCGGCGCATCGTCATCGGTTCGCGTTGCCCGAAGCCAGGCAGGCCCTTCAGCGCATCCACGCCGTCTGCATTGGCTGCGGAGGACTGCACGCGGACAAGCTCCGCAAGATCGAGGTCGTCGCGGCCTGCAAAGACCGTGTCCTCGAAGCGAACGCCGGTCAACATGCTGATATCGCGCACGCCGAGGTAGCGCAGGGCGCTCTCAAAGGGCATGGAGCAGACCATCGGGCTGACGGTTTCCGCCAGCGTGCCGCCAAAATGCGCCGTGTAATCGCGCACGAACTGCATGGCGCTCTCCTGCACGCAGCGGATGAAGAACCGCGCCGCAGCGTTGTACTCGCTCCGGCCATACACAGGTGTCACGCCGTTTTCCATGCGGCAGAAGCCGATGCAGGGCGCCTCGTCCGAGGAAAGCAGGAATTCGCGGAATGCGCCGGACATGCCGGGCTTCATGCCATAGAAGCAGCGGGCATCGAACTCATAGGCGCGCGCCAGTCGGTCACACTCCTTGTCATCCCCGTGGACAAAATAGACCGGCACGCTCCGGCAGGCCAGCTGATTGAGGGCAGCCTGCAGCCTGCCGCTGTAGCCCATATCGAAGCAGGCCGCGCCCTCCGTCAGGATGGGCTCATAATACTCCCGCAGGATGTTGTAGGCCTTCTGGTGGCGGGCGCCATCGTAGAGGTTGTCCAGGTACCAGCGGATGAACTCCAGGTACTTGTACCGCCCCGGAAAGGCCTCCTCCCACTGGAAGCCGGCAGCCTCCACCGCAGCGCGCAGCTCCTCCACCGCTTTGTCGGCAGTGCAGAAATCCAGCAGCTTCAGCAGCTTGCAGACCGAGTAAGCGGGCGTATTGATGGGCAGCGCGTAGAAGTCCGCCGGGTTGACCGTCAGCGCGGGCAGCAGGCAGCGGCGGGAGGCGGGCTGATAATCGGTTGCGATCCCGTCCTCCGCTGTGAGGAGGTGGTCGACCGCCTGCTTCACCAGCCAGCCATCGCGGGCCAGGAAGACCAGCTTCGTCACGCCCTCCGCCTTCGCCCGGCGAACAAGCCACTGCGCAAGAGCCAGCACATGCCCGCCCACTGCGCAGTACCCCAGCAGCGCGGGGTTCAGGCCGAAATTCGCATCCGGCAGGGTGGCAGCAAAGCCGTTATCGAAGAAGCGGTTGGCCGTCAGCGCCTGCATGCACCGGAAGGACAGGGCACTCTGCATCCCCCTGCTGCTGCCGAAGGAGGCCGCACTTTGCAGGCCCAGCGCCCCCAGCTGCGTACGCTGGCGGTCGGTCATCACGTCCATCGCACGGGGGTGATGCAGCGCATGCATCCCCAGCTTTTCCGGCTGTACGAAGTCGTTCTCCCAATTATCGCCAATATGCAGCACCGTTTCCGGCGCACAGTTCAGCTTTTCAAGCAGCACCCGGTACAGCCCGCCGTTCCACTTCAGCGCATTGCACTCGTTGGACAGGAAGAACGCGTCCCAGCCATCCACGCCGCATTTGCGCAGCATCTGCCCGATGGTGCCGCTGTCCAGGTACATGTCGCTGGTCAGCACCACACGGCGGCCCATGGCCTTCGCCAGGCGGTAGAGCTGCACGCCCGTCCGCCGGGGCTGACACCAGGCGATCTCCGCTTCCATTTCGGCATAGCGCATCGCGTCCGCGCAGTCCTCGGAGGCGCCGCAGGTCACCCGCAGGGCGTTGTAGATGTCGTAGAGGTTGACGTCCTCCTTCTTGCCGCGTGCCCAGACGCGGGCGGAGGTCTCCGCCTCGGCTCGCGCATCGGCAAAGGAGAGGATGCAGCGGCGATTCTCGCGCTGCCAGCGATCCTCCAGCATGCAGAACAGATCCGTCGGCTGACGGAAGGGCCGCTGGATGAGGGTGTCGAACACATCGAAGGAGACCGTCTCCGGCACATAGCCCTCCAGCCCCGCAATGGCGCGCTTGATGCGCTCCAGGCCGTCGTTCCAGGGCAGGGTGTGCCGGTCAAACCACCAGATCTCGCTGTCGTCGCGGGGCACATCCCAGTCAAAGCCGGGGGCAAGGCGCTCCGTCAGCTCGTCAGCACGCCGGGCAGCTTCGCCGTCGGGCGCCCACTTCAGGCGCATCTCCGACCACATGCGGGCATACCCGCGGCGGGCGTTCATCAGGTGGGTGCGGTTCTCCTCGTCCCCATGCTCTGCAAGGAAGTGGTCAACAAACTCAAACACCGCGACGATCTGGCTGTAATTGCGGAAGAAGCGCTCCTGATCCTGTGCAGAGGAATTGGTCGTGGACGCAGCGTGCATGCAGTAGAACACGCCGTCGCCGTGAATGCGCGCAAAGGACTGCGCCTCGTGCAGCAGCACGCAGGAGTAGGCCACGTCCTCGCACATGACGATGCGCTCCGTCAGCCCCTTCAGGTGAGGCAGGCAGCGCACAAAAAGGTCGCGGCGGTAAATCTTGTTCCAGACGGTGTGCCAGCTGTAACACTGCAGCTCCTGGGCGTAAAAGGCGCGGCGGATTTCGTCCCCATACAATTCGTCCCGTGGGATGCACAGGGCGTGCATGGGACGCACGATTTTGCGGCCGTCCTGCTCCACCCATACAGTATCGCCCATCACCACGTCGAAACCGCCATCATCGGCACGCTCCACCGCAGAACGATAGAAATCGACGGAAACATAATCATCGCTGTCCAGGAAGGCAACATACTCGCCCTGTGCCGCCTGCACGCCCGTCAGCCGAGCAGCAAAAAGGCCGCGATTGCTTTCGTGCCGCAGGATGCGGAATCGGCTGTCCCGGGTGGCGTATTCGTTCATGATGCGGATCGACCTGTCCGGCGAAGCGTCGTCCACCAGGATGAACTCCGCATCGCGCAGCGTCTGCCGGCAGAGGGAATCGAGGCACTGCCGCAGATATTTTTCCGTGCCGTACACCGGCACAACGACGGATAGGCGCATTCTCTCCACCTCCCTGCTTCGCATAGTAAATCTATCATATTGTACCATATTCCCATGAGGTTGGCAAGTATTCCGGGGGCAGTTCGAAGTTGTTACATCTGTTACGTTTGTAACTTTTCCCCCGCTTCCCTTGACCAAACCCGGCGCGGCGCTTATAATATGATTGGTTTCATTATACAATACCGAGCACCACAAGAGGAGGCCATGCCCATGAGGATGACCCATCGCCTGACGGCGCTTATCCTTGCCCTGCAGATGCTGCTGACACTCCTGCCCGCAGCCGCTATCGCGGAAACCATCGGCGACTTAGCGGAAGAGGAGGAAATGTTCTCCGAAGGCTTCGGCGAAGCCCCTGTGACCGCCGCGCCTACGTCGGAGCCGACTTCTGCGCCCACCGCAGAACCGACTGCCGCCCCCACGGCGACTCCCACCGCGGCACCTACCGCCGCCCCCACGGCGACTCCCGCTCCCGCTCCGGTGATCGAAAAGGCCAGCTTCACGGCAGGTCTGGCGCGCGTGTCCGGCGGCGTGCGACTCTATGAGCACAAGGGGCTCTGGGGCGCTTATGTGGAGACCGTCTCCGGCGGCGTTGTGTATGCGGCAGAGCAGTCGGCAGACGAAACTGCCATCCGCATCGTGCTCAACAACGGCGTTTCCCTTTGGGAGGGCTGGGTGAAGGCGGATGCGGTGCGCATGATGTCCGCAGAGGCCTCCGCCGAATGGGACGCCGCAAAGCACGAGGATGAAAAGCTGCGCACCTATCGCGGCCATGAG
>JBGVOA010000370.1:0-2772 GCA_045126095.1 Christensenellales bacterium
CTGCACATCGACAAGGCCCTCGACGTGACCGACCTGGACTTCACCCTGGACCCCATCCCCGCGCCGGACGCCCCCGTCGCCCGCGTGCTCAACGAGACCTACTTCACCCTCGACCTGATCAACGTCGGCTGTGAGCAGGCCGTGCCCGCCATCAACCACTTCGGCATGCTGACCGTGCTGGAGGGCGACCTGACCCTGACCTGGCAGGGCGGTGCGCGCAAGCTCGCAAAGGGCGAGAGCCTGTACGTCCCCGCGGCGGCTCCCGCGCTGACGCTGACCGGCTCCGGCCGCGCGGCGCTGTCGATGCCCCGGTAATGGGGGGGAAGCGGGAGGGCAAGTCCCTCCCCTACGGGCAGCCCCCAACATCACCATCTTCCCCGGATCAAATCTGCTGCATCTAAGCAATCCAGCGGCTCCCTCCCCGAGGGAGCTGTCTTTATATGGCGCTGAAACGGCATCATGCAAAGGCTGAGGGAGTTCCCCCCTTGCGTAACACCCGTTATTGTGTTATCGTATTCATAAGAATCTGTGCACCACAAAAACCACACAACGGAGGTACCCTTATGGCTTACGAACGCCGCTCCCCCGTATCCGACCACATCACCCGCGCGTATCTGGATTCGCTGCTGATCGAAGTGCGCCATCTGGATGCGGTGATGCCCTCCACCGAGATGACCCTCTTCGGCAAGACCTTCTCCACCCCCGTGGCGACGGCAGCGCTCAGCCACCTCTCCGGCACCTACCCGGACGGCATGGCCGCCATGGCCCAGGGCGCGGCGGACACGAACGCGCTCGTCTTCAGCGGCATGGGCCCCCGCCCCGAGCTGGAGCGCATGACCGCCACCGGCGCGTCCGTCATCAAGATCATCAAGCCCTACGCCGACCGCGAGCTGGTGCTGGCGAAGATCCGCCATGCCGAGGAGCACGGAGCCATCGCCGTGGGCATTGACACCGACCACGCCTTCGACCGCCGCCATGGCTACGATATCATCGAGGGCCGCAGCATGTACCCGCTGTCCTCCAAGGAGCTGGCGGAGTTCGTCAAGGCCACAAAGCTGCCCTTCTTCATCAAGGGTGTGCTGTCCCGCGCGGAAGCCCGCAAGTGCCTGGACTGCGGCGTGCAGGGTATGGTGGTCAGCCACCACAATGGCCGCGTCGACTTCGCCGTACCGCCGCTGATGGTGCTGCCGGAGATCGTCGAGGAGTGTGCCGGTCAGGCCGCGCTTTTCGTGGACTGCGGCATCCAGACCGGCATGGATGTGTTCAAGGCCCTGGCGCTGGGCGCGACGGGCTGCTGCGTGGGCCGTCCGCTGATGCCCGCGCTGAAGGAGAAAGGCCCCGCCGGCGTGACAGAGGTCATCGAGAATATCACCAACGACCTGAAGTACACCATGGCCATGACCGCCAGCCCCGACATCACCCACATTGACCGCAGCATCGTGCGGCAGGCGAATTTCCACTGGTGAGCATTGCCGGGAGCTTTGCAGCAGGACGGGCCCGCAGCGGCCACCTCATCCGTCTTCGCCTGACGGCGAATCCACCTTTCCCTCAAGGGGAAGGCTTGGGTGCGCACCTGCCCGCAAATCCACATGCCGCCAAAGCCCCCTCCCCGGCTTCCCCTTGAGGGGAAGCTGCCGCCGCAGCGGCTGATGAGGTGGAGCGCTGCTGAAAGCCCAACACCTGACAACGCATGTCCCCACTAACCAAATTCCGAATTCCGATTTTTTACCGACGAAGGAGGTAATCCCCGTGCGTCTTGGCGGCAGTATCATGAAGCCCTACAGCAGCCCGAAGGAGTGGCTCGCCCATGTCCGCGAGCTGGGTTATTCCTGCGTGATTTTCCCCGTCGATTCCTCCGCCCCGAAGCAGGTGCAGCGCGACTATGCGCAGTGCTGCCGGGATAACGACCTGCTCATCGGCGAGGTGGGCGTATGGCGCAACGTCATGGACCGCGACCCCGCCGCGCGCGAAAGCAACATTGCCTATGCCATCCGCCAGCTGGAAATGGCCGAGGAGGTGGGCGCGAACTGCTGCGTCAACATCTCCGGCAGCCCCGGCGACCTCTGGGACGGCTACCACCCCAGTCTGGATTCGCAGCAGGTCTACGATGATGTGATCGCCACCACCCGGCGCATCATCGACGCCGTGCAGCCCAGGCACACCTGCTACTCCCTGGAGCCGATGCCCTGGATGGTGCCCGAATCCCCGGAGCAGTACCTGCAAATGCTGCGCGACATGGCCCGCCCCGGCGCATTCCGCGTGCACCTGGACTACTGCAACATGATCAACTCCCTCGACCGCTACCGCCATGCGTCGGAGTTCATCACGAAGTGCTTCACACTCCTGAAGGACGACGTCGTCTCCGTCCACGCCAAGGATGTGGCCATCACCGACGGCTACCTGCCCGTGTGCATCGGCGAGGTGCCGCCGGGCGAGGGCAGCATCGACCTGCCGCTGGTGACGCAGCTGGCCCATGGCCTGGGCGCAGACACGCCCGTGTTTGTTGAGCATCTGCCGGATCACGAGGCCTATGTGAAGGCGGTCGCCGCCATGCGTGCGGCGGCGGAGAAGGCCGGCGTGCCGGTGAAGTGAGGAGTCCCCATGAAGTACACCATCGACGAACTCTACGATGCCCTCTGCTGGCACCCGACCGGGGACATCCCGCCGGAAGTCATCGAAGCCGCCATGGAGATCCGTAACCTGCATGTCTTCGTGCAGCCCATGCTGAACCCGCCGAAAAATAGCAAATCCGTGTGGGACGGCTGCGCGATG
>JBGVOA010000371.1:0-26386 GCA_045126095.1 Christensenellales bacterium
CATCATGGTTGAGGTGGCGGTAGACACGGAATTCCTCGGTCATCAGCTCCGTGGTGCGCAGGGCCTCGTCATGAAACACCGTCTCCGGCGCGAGGGCGTTCATCAGCCACATCATGCCCGGCCAGAAGCCCGCCGTCCACCAGGAATTGCCCAGGTTCCAGGGGGATTCGACCCACCGGCCATCCTTGCTGGCATAGGGAACATTGTGGTGCTTCGCGGCCTCCGGCACGGTGCGGCGGAGCTTCGCGGCAACCTTGGTGATGACTTCATCGATGTTGTTGCGCATGGTATTTCTCCTTATGCTTCAAACAGGAATTTCTGCGTGTGATGGGTGGATGGTTCGGCAGCCAGCGTCAGCCGCCAGAGGGAGCCGGGGTAGGACTTCGCCATGCGGGCGTCGGTGATTTTGATTTCTTCGACAGCAGCCGTCAGCGGCGCGCCCCCCGACCAATCGATCCGGAAATCACTGTCAAGCAGCTCACAGCATTGGGCATTTTGATCAATCAGGGGCGCATGCCGCAGCATGAACACCCACGTTACCGGTTGCTCCTTTGCGCAGACGATCTCATCCCGAACGCAGAGAGTTATATCATGTCGGAAAGAACGGCGGCACTGAAGCACACCGGCTTCCGCAGGGTAGGCAGCCGCCATATCGAGCGTCATGCCCAGCACATCCGCCTGTACATCCCGAGCAGCGTATTGCGCTCCGGCCTTCTGCTCATATCCGCCGGCGGGGCTCCCGCCGCCGATGATGGGCACGTTGTGGAAGGCCGCGCGGCAGTTCCACAGCTCATACCGGCGGTCGGAGAAGGTCTTGGCGGTGTAGACCATATTGCCCGCATCCACCACCTGCATCTCACCGTGTGCCATCACAAGGAACGAACCGACGTCGTTGTGGTTGTGGCTCTCGTTGTTGTGGCCGCCCTTCATGGCAACCGTCATGCCGTCCTTATCGGAAATGCGCACCTGCAGATCCGGCAGCCAAACGCTCCGCCAATCCTGCACCGCTACCTCGGCCTTTGCCGGTTTAGCGAAAATCCGCATCAGCGTGCGGGACAGATGGGGCGTGTCGGACAACTCCTTGGCAGGCATGCCCCACATATCGACGCCCATGCGGACGAGGGCCGGATTGCCCGTCTTTTCGCCTGCATACTGCAGCCGTTCGCCGCTGATGTAGGGCCGCGCATCGCAGTCGGCGAAGTTCGCGAACCAGCCATTTCCCAGGTACACCAGCTCAGGATAGGCCATCATCCGGCGCACCTTGTCCTCCTGCCAGAGATCAACCCCTGCCATGGATTCCAGGGCCATCAGGCAGTCCAGGAACGCGCCGCCGGCCATGTTCCAGTAGCCCGCGCCCTCGTCGCAGCCGCCGTCCGCAGGCACCACGTCCAGCCAGCGGTCCAGCATCATGCAGGCGCGCTCAATCAGCGCCGCGCCGCCGAAATGCCAGACATTCGCCGCCATCAGGATGTTGGAGAGGATCCACGGCGTCCAGTTGTTCAGGTCCTTGCGGGTGAAGCCCATCCACCATTCGCCGTCGTTCTCCATGAAGGGCTTCAAAACGCGCCGTTCGGTTTCCCTTTGCACCCGGTCATACAGATCGGGATGGAGCCTGCCTTCCAGCAGCTGGGCGACGAAGGACAGGATCATGCCCGTCTGGGCGGCAAAGAGATCAACGACAGCCGCCCGATCGTCCGGGAAGGGGTGGGCAGCATTCAGGTTCGCATGGGCGCTGATGGCCCATGTCGTCTCCTCGCACAGCAGCCACAGGCCGTCCTCCACATCCGGCAGGAAATCATCCGTCCCCGTCAGGCACATGTGCAGCGCGGATGCGCAGAGCTTCCGCCGCCGGTCGAAATAGGGCGTTTCGCAATCGCGCCTGCTGCCGGTGCGCACGAAGGACGCATACATCCCCGCCGTCAGCAGCGGATAAGGCCGCCCGCGCCAGCTCTCCGCCAGCGCCAGCAGATCCTCCCGATCCGCGGGAGCAATGCCATCCCACGCCTGCCGGTCCCCCATCCCCGGAAACTGCGGCACATACCTCACCGCAAAGGAATGCTTCGCCAGATAATCCGTCATCATTCCGTTCCACGCTCCATATTCCGCATTTCCTTAAATGCTGTGCTCCGCGCGCATGGGCATCCCCTGCCACATTTTTGCCTGCGTCCACATTTCGTCCGGCGCGGCCCAGAATTCCGCCGTCTCCGGAAGGCCCAGGGGCAGGAACACCGCCATGCACAGGTACAGACTGCCAGTGGAAATGTACCCCTCGCCCATATCCGGCTGGGAGCCGCACACGCCCACGCGCAGGAAGCCATTCTCATCAAAATTGTCGAAGGCCATCACCCGCCGGATGACCGCCGTCAGGCCGCAGCGCACCTGGGCCGGCTGCAGCTCCGTGCCCGGCAGCTGCTGAAGCATCGCCTGGGCGAGCATCTGGAAGCAGCCGAAGCGGTACGCGCTGGAGCGTCCCAGCACAGGGTAGGAGCCATCCGGTGCGATGAGGTGCTCCAGGAACCGGGCATAGCGCGCGCCGTATGTCTCCGCCCGGGGCAGCAGCTTCTGCCAATCGCCGTCCGCATCGCCCGCTGCGCGCAGCACGTCGATCAGCATCGGCTGGATGACATAGCTGTTGTAGTAGTCCATATGAAAATCCGGGCCGTCGCCGAAGAAGCCATCCCCCAGGTACCAGTCGAAATGCTGGCGGACAGCGTAGTCGATGCGCATCATGTCCCAATCGGAACAGGCTCCCTCCCCGAGGGAGCTGTCAGCCACAGGCTGACTGAGGGAGTTGCCCGCCATGCGCAGGAAGCACTCGATCATCGCCGAGAACAGCAGCCAGTTGCAGTGGAAGGGCTTGCGGGTGCGGGTCTCCTTCATGCGGGCGACGAGGTTGACCTTGTCCGCCGCATCCAGCACATGCCACAGCTGCGTGGGCGCACGGAGGATCGCATGGGCCAGGAAAGCCGCATCGACAATGGGCTGATGTCCATAGGCGAAGTTCATGCAGTCCCGTGTGCCGGGGGTGACGGCATTGTGCATGCAGCGGCGCACGAGGGCGCGGTATTCCTGCTGCAGCGCGGCCTCTTCGCCCGTCAGGCCCTCCAGCTCCAGCCAGGGGGCCATGCCAACCAGCGTCCGCCCGAAGGCCTCCAGGTAGGTATACTGCGCCCTGTCCTCCCGGGGGGATTTGCTCTCAATAGGCATGGTTTCCGTGAGGCGGTCCTCCGCCAGGGCATGCAGGACAGGGCCGGCGATTCTCAGCATCGTTTGGAGCCAGTAACGGCGGGTATTCATGTGTACGCACCTCCATGCTATTTACACTGCATTCGACGCGCCGGCAGGAAATCCCTTCATCACCTGACACTTCGCTTCTCCATCCATTGCATTTTCCATCGGAATGTGTTATGCTACAGACAGTTGCGCATTGGTTCTGAAACAATGCAGAAAGGGTGAAACGCTAAGTGAAAAAACGCATAGCTTTGGCGCTGGTTGTGCTGATGTTGTTTTCGTGCGCCGCTGCAGACGATCCGGCCCTGGATGCCATGACCGACACAGAGCTGTTCGTCCTGTACGGGAATGTGGTAGCAGAAATCATGCACCGCAACGCACCGCAGCAGCAGATCACCCCGACCAGCGGCGTCATCACCTTCCGCGGCATTCCTTGGGGTACCAGTGCGTCGGAAGCTCTCGAAATACTTCGCAGCGGCGGCTTGTCCGGCTCCATCGAAGCCTCCAGCTGCCCTTCATGGGAATTCAAAGATTATCAGGGAAAAGCCGTCAGCCGCTACTCTCTGAGTTCCCCAAGCGGACGCATGCTCAAAGTTGACAACGAGCTCACCGTGGGCGGCTATCCCGCCACCACTACGCAGTTGTTCTTCATGCAGGGCTTCGATGACGAAAACGTCTACGATGACGACGCCAAGAGTACCTTCTACCTGGGCCGGTACTACCTCAAGCCCGGGAATTACAGGGCCGCTTTTGATCAGCTGATCGAAAAGCTCTCCCTCCTGTACGGCAATGGCGTCCGCGGCACCTATGATACGCACTGGAGAAGCAGCGGCGGCGACTACACAAGCATGAGCGAGTGGGTCGTCTGGTATGGTGCAAACGATACCGCCGTAAGACTGGAGTACCGCTACGAGATCACCGACGCTGAGAAGACCGTGCGCGATGAGCAGTTGACCCTGAACTACGGCAAGAGCAATTCCATCCTCCTGATGCAGGAGCTGGAGGCCGCCCAGACCCGTGAGGAAACCGAGGCCGCCGCCAGCAGCTTCGACGGACTGTGATTGACACATTACCACATAAAGGAGAATCACCTATGAAGCTCAGCGACATCAACATCCGCGACCCCTTTGTGCTCCTGCACGAGGGCAAGTACTATCTCTACGGCACCCGCGGCGAAACCTGCTGGGGCGCAGCGGACGGCTTTGACGCCTACGTCTCCGACGACCTGGAAAACTGGTCGGAGCCCATCGAGATCTTCCACAACGACGGCTCCTTCTGGGCCACCCACAACTATTGGGCCCCGGAGGTGCATGAGTGGAAGGGCGCATTTTACATGTTCGCCTCCTTCAAGAAGGAGGACATGTGCCGCGGTACAGCCATCCTCAAGGCGGACAACCCGCTGGGCCCCTTCCGGCCCCATTCGGAGGGCCCCGTCACCCCGCACCACTGGGAGTGCCTGGACGGCACCTTCTACGTTGACCGTGACGGCCACCCCTGGATGGTGTTCTGCCACGAATGGGTGCAGGCCATCGACGGCGAGATCTGGGCGATGCCGCTCAGCGACAACCTGAAGGCCCCCGCAGGCCCGCCGCGCTTGCTCTTCACGGCCTCCGAGGCGGACTGGATCGTCCCCGGCCGCCCGGTGAAGGGCATGCCCTCCTTCGTCACCGACGGCCCCTTCATGTGGCGCACGGAGGACGGCTCCCTGCTGATGCTCTGGGCCGCCTTCTCCCACGAGGGCTACACCCAGGGCCTGGCGATCAGCAAGAACGGCGAGATCACCGGCGAATTCCGCCAGGTCAAGCCCCTTTTCATGAAGGACGGCGGCCACGGCATGGTCTTCCGCACCAAGGAGGGCAAGCTGATGATGACCCTCCACAGCCCCAACTCCCACCGGGACGAGCGCCCCTACTTCTTCGAGGTCATCGAGGAGGACGGCCTGCTTCGCCGCAAGTAATGGAGGCAGCGCATGAACGCAAAGGCGATTCTTTACACCTCCAACACCGGCTACACCGCCCGCTACGCCGCCATGCTCTCAGAGAAGCTGGGCATCCCCGCACACACGCTGGCTGACGCGCAGAAGGTCCTGCCTTCCGGCACGTCCGTCATCTACATGGGCTGGCTGATGGCCGGATCGGTCAAGGACTGCAAAAAGGCCGCGAAGCGCTTTGCCATCCGGGCCGTCATCGGCGTGGGGCTGGGCGATACCGGCGCGCAGGATGCGGCGGCCCGCAAGGCCTGCACCCTTCCGACGGACGTGCCCGTCTTCACCGTGCAGGGCGGCATGGATATCAGCAAGCTCCAGGGGCCCTACCGCTTCGTCATCCGCCTGCTGACCAAAGCCATGTCCGCCAAGAAGAACGCCACCCCCGATGAGGCTCGCATGGCGGAGCTGCTGCAATCCGGCGGCGACTTCGTCAGCGAAAAGGAGCTGGCCGCCGTGCTGGCCTGGGCCAAAAATTAACCTACTACTATATATACGGAGGATATCCGCATGGGCATTTTCGAGATCAAGGACGATTTTTACCTGAACGGCGAGAAGTTCCAGGTCATTTCCGGTTCCATTCACTACTTCCGCGTGGTGCCGGAGTACTGGCGCGACCGTCTGCTGAAGCTCAAGGCCATGGGCTGCAACACGGTGGAGACCTACATCCCCTGGAACTTCCATGAGCCCAACCGCGGCGAATTCAACTTTGAGGGCGACCACGATGTGTGCCAGTTTGTCCGCATCGCCCAGGAGCTGGGTCTGTGGGTCATCATCCGCCCCTCCCCCTATATCTGCGCGGAGTGGGAGTTCGGCGGCTTCCCGGCCTGGCTGCTGGCTGAGGACGGCATGCGCTTCCGCTGCAACTACGAGCCCTACATGAAGGAGTTCCTCGCCTACTTTGACGAGCTGATCCCCCGCCTGGCGCCGCTGCAGATCACGAGCGGCGGCCCCATCATCATGATGCAGGTGGAAAACGAGTACGGCTCCTACGGCGACGACAAGGTGTACCTGGAGAAGCTGCGCGACGGCATGATCGAGCGCGGCATCAACGTGCCCCTGGTCACCTCCGACGGCCCCGAGCATGATATGCTCGTCTGCGGCAAGGTGGACGGCGTGCATCAGACCGGCAACTTCGGCTCCCACACCAGGGAGCGCTTCGCCTACATGAAGGAAATGGGCATCACGCCGCTGATGTGCATGGAGTACTGGTGCGGCTGGTTCGACCACTGGGGCTGCGGCAAGCACGCCCACACCGACGCCGTCCCCTCCGCCAAGGATTTCGGCGACGCCCTCGACCTGGGGCACATCAACATCTACATGTTCCACGGCGGCACCTCCTTCGGCCTGATGAACGGCTCCAACTACTACGACAAGTTGACCCCGGACGTGACCAGCTACGACTACGACGCGCTGCTGACCGAGGACGGCCGCATCACCGAGAAGTACAACCTGTTCAAGGCCGAGATCGAAAAGCGCAACGGCCCTGCCCCCGCCATCGACATCCCGGAGATTCCCCGCAAGGCCTATGGCGAGGCGGCCTTCGTCGCCTCCGAGTCCCTGGTGAGCCTGCTGGGCAAGCGTGAGGCCGTCCGCAATGTCTGCCCCATGAGCATGGAGCGCCTGGGCCAGAACTACGGCTACACCCTCTACCGCACCACCCTGACCAACGAGGAGACCCTGCGCAAGATCCAGCTGGTCTCCGCCAACGACCGCGCGGTCATCCTGCTGGACGGAGAAATCATCGCCACCCTGTACGACCACGACCTTCAGCGCGCCCACCACTTCGAGACCCCCGTGCCTGTCCGCAAGGGCGCGGTGCTGGAGATCCTCATGGAGAACATGGGCCGCGTGAATTACTCCTTCAAGCTGGAGCACCAGCGCAAGGGCATCGACAGCGGCGTTGTCATCAACGATCACCAGAAGTTCGGCTGGGAAATGGTCACCTGCGACGAGGCAGTCATGGCCTCCTTCCGGCCCGAGGGTACCGCCCCTGCCGGCGCGCCTGCTGTCCATCATTTCACCTTCACCGTGGACGAGAAGGCCGACACCTGGCTGGAGCTGCCCGGCTGGGGCAAGGGCACCGTGATCCTCAACGGCTTCTGCCTGGGCCGCTTCTGGGAGATCGGCCCGCAGAAGAGGCTGTACATCCCCGCGCCGCTGCTGCGCGAGGGCGGGAACACCCTCATCATCCTGGAGACCGAGGGCAAGACCGGCAAGGTATTCCTGCAGGACGAACCGGATCTGGGTTGAGCCCTTGGATACAAAACGCTTGTTATTAGCTTGAAATTTATAACAATACACCTCTGGGGGGCGGCCGAATTTTCACCAAAGCCGCCCCGGATTTTTTGTCGTTTTTCACGATATTTTACGAAAACTCCATTTCAATCGTTTTCGATATTTGTGCACCCCCCCGACATTAGCCGTTTTTCTCTTGACAAATTGCACAAATCTATATAAAATGGAAGCAACCTGAGGCGTAAGCCTGCCAAGCAACAACACTGGAAAGAAAGAAACTCTTTCCGGTGTATTAAGTTGGCTATTTTGCGCCTCACATTTGAGAGGAGGACCCCCCTATGAAGAAGTTCGTCGCTCTGCTCCTCGCCACGATGATGATGCTGGCTCTGCTGCCCACCATCGCCGTCGCCGAAGAGCCCACCGTGATCCGCTGGGGCACCCACTGGGTGAACGGCCTGGATCCCCACTTCATCGACGAGACCACCGGCGCTTACGCCATGACCGACGAGGCCGACCGCCTGCTGCGCGTCGCCGCTGAGGAAGCTGTCCTGGCTCAGCACAACGTCAAGATCGAGTACGTTCAGTACGCCCAGGATACCCGCTCTGAGCTGGTTCTGTCCGTGCTGGCCGGCAACCCCGTGTGTGACGTTGCCCTGATGTGGAACGGCTCCGAGAACACCGTTCTGGCGCAGAACATCCTGCAGCCCCTGGACGCCTACGTCGGCATCTTCGAGGGCGCTGACTGGATGCTGCCCGCTCCCGTCTACGGCCACAACTACTTCATCAACAACAACCAGTCCTTCAACCAGTACTTCACCCTGCTGTGCAACCTGACCATGATCGAGCAGGTTGAGGCCCTGAAGGACGAGAACGGCAACACCATCTACCCCATGGATCTGCTGGCTCAGGGCAAGTGGACCTGGTCCAACTTCAAGGATTACCTGGGCAAGATCGCTGCGCACTACGCCAACACCCCCGCGCCCGCTGACGCGAAGGTGCCCCACGTGGCTGCCTACGAGACCGACTACCGCTTCGGCGCTCTGTCTGCATCTTACGCCAACGGCGGCGCTATCTACGGCGCCAATGGCCTGCAGGTCGACTCCCCCGAGACCATCGAGGCTGTTGCCTATGTGAAGGAACTGCTGGACCTGGAGTACGCCATGGTCTGCGGCCTGTACTCTGACGGCTGGGTGCCCCAGTGGTGCGAGGCTGGCTACGACTTCGGCCGCGGCGCTTGCGTCTTCGGCGATTGCCCCATCTGGGTCATCAAGGGTCAGGTTGACGCCTGTACCGCCCGCGGCGAGTCCGTCGCCATCATGCCCTGGCCTGCCAACGACCGTCTGGTTTCCGTCGCTGAGGACGGCACCGTCACCTACTCCCCCGAGTACCGTCAGGTTATCTCCGTGGGCGACGTCTGCGGCGTGCTGAAGGGCATCCCCGCTGAGAAGGTTGAGCTGGCTCTGGCTTCCTACCGCACCTACTGGGAGACCTACTACAGCCTGAAGGCTGGCATCACCGACATGGCTGGCTACAAGGCCGCCGTCGCCCAGGGCGAGGCCCGCAACTACGGCCTGGACATCTACCACGAGGTCTACGGCCAGGCCATCCTGGACGCCTTCATCTTCAACTCCGAGCTGTGCGTTCCCAACGATTTCGCTGGCCTGCTGGGCATGCGTGATCCCTGGGATGCCATCCTGGGCAAGGGCTATCAGGGCATTGACGGCATGCCTTCCTACGAGGTTGCCATCAAGGCCAACATGGCTGACTTCACCAACAAGATGACCGAGATGGAAGCCATCCTGGGCTCCACCGAGCTCAACGACAACCAGGCTCCCTCCGTCTCCGCCAACGGCACCGCGCTGGTCGCCCTGGGCGCTGACGCTGCCGCCATCGACTGGACCCAGTACTTCACCGCTGAGGACGGCTTCGACGGCGTGATGGATCCCGCTCTGGCTGCCTACGAAGTGAACGTGGACACCGCCGTGATCGGCTCCTACAAGGTCAAGGCGACCTTCACCGACAACGCTGGCAACTCTGCCTCCGCCGAGGTGACCGCTGTCGTCTACAACGCTGAGAACACCACCGCTCCCACCCTGACCGTGAAGGCCGAGCTGCCCACCATCGCTCAGGACACCGACATGACCACCATCGACTGGGCTGGCGCCTATGTCGAGTCCGCCGTGGACGCTGACGGCCTGGATATCAAGGCCAACGTCGTGGCTGACATGTCCGAGCTGGACACCTCCTTCCCGGACTTCTACTACGTCATCCTGACCGTGACCGACTACGCCGGCAACACCGCCGAGGTCGAGATCGAGGTTGAAGTCGTCGCCGCTGAGTAAGGTTATCCTGCCGCAGCCCGACTGACATAAGTTAACCCTGCGGGCGTTGAGAAGGCAGATGCCTGATCAGCGCCCGCCTTTTTCTTCCCGGGCAAGCGATGGTCTGACGAGGCCCTGCGTCCCGTAGATCATCGGTTGCCCGGGGATATCCCCCCGTTTCCTGCCCGCCCGTCACCCGGGCGCCAACAATGCAAAAGGGGTGAATTGACCCGTGACCAAGAAAAAAAAGCTACTGATCTGCCTGGCGATAGCGGCCGCTGTCGCCCTGCTGGTCATCCTTTTCTCCTCCGGCGGCACCCAGGAGCTCAACGCGCTCCCCTCTTCTGACGCCGTCGACTCCCTGGAGCCCACCTTCGACGCCTACCTGAAGGCCAACCAGTACGACGGTCGCCTGTCCACCGAGGAGATCTCCCTGAACGTGCTGAACTTCACCACCCTGAAGACCACCTCTGTGGGCGTGGAAAACAGCAACGTGCAGTCCATCTCCTGGGCCTTCAATGTGGATGCGGACCATGCCGGCTTCTATAACCTGGAGCTGGGATACAGCGTGCCCAAGGACGCCACCGGCGATATCCGCCGCCGCATCCTGCTGGATGGCAAGCTGCCCTACAACGGCCTGGATTCCGTCACCATCCGCAACACCTGGGGCGACTGGAGCGTCCTGCCCGAGAAGAGCAACTACTATGCTCCCCGCACGGCCTTCATCTCCGCCGATACCGGCAGCGCCAACCAGCTGCCCGTCTTCTACCTCGGCGAGGGCTCCCACACGCTCACCTTTGAGAACCTTGAGGGCGCGATGTACATCACCTCGCTGACCTTCAAGGCCTCCCCCGCCCGCAACCTGGAGCCCTCCTACCAGGCCTACCTGGCTGAGCACCGCTACAACGGCACGCTGTCCAGCGCCGTCGTTCCTGTGGACGTTGCTGCCGGCACCGCAGCGGACGGCGCTGTGACCAGCAGCTTCCCGGAGAATGTTGATCTGAACACCGTGGACGTGACGGACGAGGTCCTCTCCGCCACTGCCCTCAACACCTCCGACAGCGGCTCCGTCAGCTGGAACTTCACCGTGGAGGAGACCGGCTTCTACAACCTGCAGGTCGGCTACATCGCCCTGCCCGGCACCACCTCCGACATCCAGCGCCAGGTGCTCATCGACGGCGAGGCGCCGTACAACGCCTTGTCCCAGATCGTATTCAAGCGTCTGTGGCGCGATGAGGATATCCGCCTGAAGAACGGCAACGAGATCCGCCCCAATGCCCGCGAGCTGCTGTGCGAGCAGACCGTGTTCATGGAGGATTACGACCGCCGCAGCGGCGCGCCCCTGGTGCTTCACCTGACCCAGGGCGAGCATACCCTCACCTTTACTGCCGTGAAGGAGCCCATGGCCATCACGTCCCTGACCTTCATGGCTGCGCCCGAGATTCCCGATTATGCTACCATCAAGGCTCAGTGGACGGAAAAGCCCTACATGGGCGAGGTCGTCATCGGTCAGGCCGAGCGCCGCGCCTTCCCCGATGCGAAGGATGCGGACGGCGAGGATCTGCACACCCCGCTGAAGATCGCCAACGCCACCACGGACGTGCTCAAGTCCTCCCCTGCCGTGACGGTGCAGAAGAACTACTCCGATGCGGCGCTGACCCCCTTCCATGCCTGGCACATCCTGTATCCCACCATCGGCGCCAGCAGCTGGGCCCTGCCCGGCGATTCCATCACCTGGGAGATCGAGGTGCCCGAGGATGGCCTGTACGTGCTCACCTTCAAGGGCCGCCAGACCTCCCGCGGCGTGACCTCCTACCGCCGCCTGCTGATCAACGGCGAGGTTCCCTTTGCTGAGGCCGAGGTCATTGGCTTTGGCTATTCCGGCGTGATGCAGAACTACACCCTGGCGGATGAGAACGGCACGCCCTACTACATCCCGCTGCACGCCGGCGAACCCAACACCATCACGCTGGAGTGCGTGCTGGGCTCCATCGGCGGCGTTGTGTCCGAGGTGGAGGAATCCCTGCGCACCCTCAACGCCCTGTACCTGTCCACCATCCAGATCACCGGCCAGGTGCCCAGCCAGTACATCGACTACGAGATTGCCAAGAAGATCCCCACCTTTGTGGAGACGATGCAGGCCGAGAGCGAGCGGCTGACCCGCCTGGTGGAGCAGATGGTCGAGATCACCGGCGAAAAGGGCGAAAGCACCGCTATGCTGGAGAAGATGGCCATCCAGGCTGCCGGCCTCGCCGACGACCCGGACGACATCGTCAAGGAGCTCAGCCAGCTGAAGAACAACATCGCCGCCCTGGGCACCTGGATCAACGACGTATCCACCATGCCCCTGGAGCTGGACGCGGTGATCCTCTCTGCTGACACCGCCTCCCTGCCCAAGCCCCGCGAAGGCTGGTTCCAGGGCGTTGTGGCTGAGGCCCAGCGCTTCTTCGCCACCTTCTTCACCTCCACCAGCTCCGTCATTTCCGATGACGACGGTGAAGGCAAGGCCAAGGAAGTCACCGTGTGGATGGCCTCCGCCGGCCGCGAGCAGGCCCAGATCATCCAGAACATGATCGACGAGAGCTACGCCCCCTATCACGAGGATGTATCCATCCGCCTGCAGCTGATCCCCATGGACGTGGTGCTGCGCGCCGCCCTGGCAGGCAACGGCCCGGACGTGGTCATCGGCCTGAACCAGGCCACCGCCCAGGACTTCGCCATGCGCGGAGCCACGGTTGACCTGAGCAAGATGGCGGACTACGAAGCCTTCATGAACCGCTTCGAAAAGAATACGCCCCGCTACTCCGACGGCGTGATCCGCGCCGCAACCTACAACGGCGGCGTGTTCGGCATCCCCGAGCAGGTCAGCTTCCAGATGTTCTTCTACCGCGAGGACGTGATGGAGGAGCTGGGCATCACTGAGGTGCCCGACACCTGGGAGGACGTGATGGAGATCATCCCCATCCTCAACCGCGAGAACTACGAGTTCTACATGCCCTCCACCCGCGTGGCCACGGGCCTGAACATCTTCATGTCCATGGTGTACCAGAACGAGGGCGAGATCTACCGCGGCGAGGAGGGCGAAGGCGCCACCTACGGCGTGTCCTCCGCGCTCTACGCCGACGAGGCGATGGAAGCCTTCAAGTGGTACACGGATCTGTTCACCGTCCACGGCCTGGAGGTGCAGGCGGACTTCAACAACCGCTTCCGCACGGGCGAGATGCCCATGGGCGTGACGGACTACACCACCTACTGCACGCTGGAGATCTTCGCGCCGGAAATCAAGGGCCTGTGGAGCTTCTCTCCCCTGCCCGGCACGCTGAAGGACGATGGCGCCATCGACAACACCTACGTCTGCGATACCGTGCAGACCGTGATGATGAAGGGCTGCGACGATCAGGAGGCTGCCTGGGAGTTCATCAAGTGGTGGAACGAAACGGACCAGCAGGTCGCCTACGCCACCACGCTGGAATCCATCATGGGCGCTGCGGCCCGCTACCCCGCCGCTGACCCCGAGGTCATCCGCCGTCTGCCCTGGTCCAATGCCGAGCAGGCCCAGCTGCTGCGCCAGTACGAGCATCTGACCAGCATGCCCGCTGTTCCCGGCTACTACATGAACACCCGTATGATCTCCTACGCCTTTGAGGACGTTGTGGCTGACCTGGCCAACCCGCGCGAGACGCTCTACCTCAATATCCGCGAGATCGACAAGGAGCTCATGAAGAAGCGCGAGGAGTTCAAGCTGCCCACCGCGCTTCCCGCCCCTGAAACAGATCAATCCACCGGCACGACCAAAGAGTAAAGGAGGGAGACACGCATGACAACAGCCAAAAAGCTGCCTCTGGGCGCAGCGATGAAGAAGTATCGCAACCAGTACCTCATGGTGGCCCCCTTCGCCATCGTGTTCATCCTGTTCACGGTGCTGCCGGTTGCGGCCTCCATCTACCTCAGCTTCACATCCTTCAACATGACCAGCGCACCGGACTTCACTGGCCTGCGCAACTACATCACCCTCATCGTTGAGGACGATGTGTTCCTCACCGCCATCAAGAACACCCTGGTGTTCGCCATTCTGACCGGTCCTCTGTCCTACATCATGTGCTTCATCTTTGCCTGGCTGATCAACGAGCTGCCGCGCATCCCCCGCGCCATCATGACGCTGGTGTTCTACGCGCCCTCCATCTCCGGCAACGTGTACCTGGTGTGGAAGCTGATCTTCTCCTCTGACACCTACGGCTACGCCAACGCCTGGCTGATGAAGCTGGGCATCCTGCAGGAGCCCATCTACTACCTCACCACCGAGGCATTCATCATGCCTATCCTGATCGTGGTGCAGCTGTGGATGAGCCTGGGCGTGTCCTTCCTGTCCTTCATCGCAGGCCTGCAGACCGTTGACCGCGCGATGTACGAGGCAGGCGCGGTGGAAGGCATCAAGAACCGCTGGCAGGAGCTGTGGTACATCACCCTGCCCGCGATGAAGCCGCAGCTGATGTTCGGCGCGGTGATGCAGATCACCAATTCCTTCTCCGTCTCCCAGATCTCCCTGGATCTGGTCGGCTTCCCCTCGGTCAACTACGCGGGCCACACCATCATGACGCACCTGCATGACTTCGGCAACCTCCGCTACGAGATGGGCTACGCCTGTACCATCGCGGTGTTCCTGTTCCTGCTCATGCTGTTCTGCAACATCCTGGTGCAGAAGGTCCTGCGCAAAATCGGTTAAGGAGGTAAAGAGAAAATGGCTAAGAAAAAGAAGAATCTTTACCCCAAGCCGCCGAAGAAGACCGGCCTGCGCGCCTGGCTGCGCCGCCGCAAGCTGCGCACCCGCCGCTCTCTGGGCGTGGATATCGCACTGATGATTTTCCTGGGCGCCTTCGGCCTGTTCTCCCTGTTCCCGCTGATCTACACGGTCGTCAACGCCTTCAAGCCCATGAGCGAGATCTTCATTTTCCCGCCCAAGCTGACCGTTGACAACCCCACGATGGACAACTTCTTCGACCTCTCCTTCATCCTGGAGGGCTTCGACGTTCCGCTGTCCCGCTACATCTTCAACACCATCGTCATCACGGGCCTGGGCACCTTCGGCACGGTGATGCTGGGCTCCCTGGCTGCCTTCGCCCTGGCGAAGTACGAATTCCCCGGCAGCCGCATGATGAGCCAGCTGATCGTGTACGCGCTGATGTTCTCCAGCGCCGTGACCGCCATCCCCAACTACCTCATCATGACCTACCTGGGACTGGTTGACACCTACTGGGCCGTCATCCTGACCGCCATCGGCGGCACCCTGGGCCTGTACCTGATGAAAAACTTCATCGGCCAGATCCCGGATTCCCTGCTGGAGGCCGCCACCATCGACGGCGCGCAGGAGTTCACCATCTACTGGAAGATCATCATGCCCCTGTGTAAGCCGGCGTGGATCACCCTGATCATCCTCTCCTTCCAGCAGATGTGGGGCACCACCGGCGGCGTGTTCATCTACTCCGAGGAGCTCAAGCCCCTGTCCTACGTGCTTTCCCAGCTGGTTTCCGGCGGTATCGCGCGTACGGGCGTGTCTTCCGCAGTTTCCCTCATCATGATGACCGTGCCTGTGGCGGTGTTCGTCATTTCCCAGTCCAACGTCATCGAGACCATGTCCACCTCGGGCATGAAGGATTAAGGAGGCGCACAGATGATGAAGAGAATCATTGCAATCATGCTGGCAGCCCTCCTGATCCTTTCCTGCGGCGTATCCTTCGCTGCAAACGGCACCAGCAATATCTACGATGGCTACACCTTCGACTTCTTCGGCAACATCAAGTCCACGCCTGCAGCCTTCACCCTCGCGCAGGTGATCGACGCGGATTCCCTGGGCGCAGGCCGCACCTTCGGCACCATTTCCGACGTGTGCACCTCCCCCGACGGCCGCATCTTCATCGTGGACAGCAACCCGGAAAAGACCTTCGTGTACGTCCTCAACGCTGACGGCTCCCTGGCCACCATCACCAATGCTGCGGGCGCTGAGGTCAAGAATGTCAACCCCATCAACAACCTCAAGGTGGCCCACAGCAACCCCGATAACGCCGCCAAGGGCCGCACCGAGAACGCCTACATCGATCCCCAGGGCAACCTGGTGGACAAGAAGGCCGCAGGCGCTGTGGTCGCCCCCGCGCTCAAGGGCTGCGAAGGTGTGTTCTACCACGCCAAGCAGGATGAATTGTACCTGGCGGACACCGGCAACCAGCGCATCGTCGTGCTGGACGGCCAGACGCTGCTGCTCAAGCGGCTCATCGGCATCCCCGCGGACATGACCGGCTCGACGAAGTTCGCACCCTCCAAGATCGCCGTGGACAACGCAGACCGCATCTACTGCGTGATGCAGTCCAGCCAGGAGGGCATCGTCGAATTGAACGAGGATGGCTCCTTCTCCCGCTACTTCGGCGTGAACGAGCCCACCGTCAACCTACTGGACATCTTCTGGCGCTCCCTTTACACCGACAAGCAGAAGGCAGACGCGAAGAAGATCTACGCACCGCCCTTCACCAACGTGGCCCTGGACGGCGAAGGCTTCATCATGGCCGTGACCAGCGAGAGCGCGGCCTCCCAGAGCGTCTTCCGCCTCAACTTCGCCGGCGCCAACGTGCTGCGCGAGATGGGCAACACCCCCGTCATCGGCGACCTGCGCGCCGACAAGCCCAGCTCCTTCACCGACATTGCAGTCAAGCCCTACGGTGTGTACGCGGTGCTGGACAAGGCCAACGGCCGCGTGTTCCTCTACAACTTCGATGGCGAGCTGCTGACCGTTTTCGGCTCCATGGGCAACATTGCCGGCCAGTTCCGCCTGCCCACGGGCATCGCCTGGCTGGGCGACAAGCTGGTCATCTCCGACAGCGGCCTGAAGTGCGTGTACATCTACGAGCCCACCGAGTTCGGCACGGCCCTGCTGGGCGCCTGCGAGGACTACTACTACGGCGAATGGGATGACGCCACCGCGCACTTTGAAGAGGTGCTGCGCCTGTGCGCCAACCTGGAAACCGCCTATGTGGGCATCGGCAAGAACAAGCTGATGCAGGAGGACTACGAGGCAGCCATGCGCTACTTCAAGCTGGGCAACAACCATGAGTTCTACTCCAGGGCCTACAAGGGCTACCGCTCCGTCGTGATGAAGGAGAACTTCGGCGTGATCGCGGTCATTGCCGTTCTGGCCATCGGCGGCGTGCTGTACAGCGAGGTCGCCTATCACCGCAAGCAAAGGAGGGCGAACAAGTGAAGCTTCTGACCAAGGAAAAGCTGCAATACTGGGGGCACTCGCTTGTGCATCCCTTTGACGGCTTCTTCGAGATCCGCTTCCGCAACCAGGGAAGCCTGCTCATCGCCACGCTCCTGCTCATCGCCTATGCGGTGCTGCGTTGCCTGAGCTATCAGTACACGGGCTTCGTGATGAACCTGAACAACATTGATGAGATGAACGCGCTGTCCATCTTCATCTCCACCATCTCGGTGGTCGTTCTGGCCTCGGCCGCCAACTGGACCATCACGACGCTCTTTAACGGCAAGGGCAAGCTCAAGGACATCTACATCGTCATCTGCTACAGCCTGACCGTTCTCCTCATCGGCGACGCGGTTGTCACCTTTGCCAGCAACTTCGTCACCACCGAGGAGGTCATGATCCTCACCTCCCTGCAGATGGTCTGCTACGCCTACTTCGTTTTCCTGCTCATCGCAGGCCTGGGCACCGTTCATGAATACAGCTTTGCCGGTAACCTCGCCTCCATGGTCATGACCATCGTGGCTGCTGCCGTCATCCTGTTCATCGGCGTGCTGCTCTTCACCATGCTGGAGCGCATGTTCTCCTTCGTCGTTTCTGTGGCGGAAGAGATGATGCGCCGCCTGCAGTAAAGGAGGGGACAGAGAATGCTGGAAAAAATCAAGAATTTCTATGGTTCCCGTCCCATCCTCTGGACGCTGCTGACCCTGCTGATCGTGGCCGCCATCGCGCTGGTGGCATGGTACTACCCCGTCCTCTCCATGCAGGCGGACGATTGCCCGCTGGAGGCCCCTGCGCAGACCGCCGTGGGGGAGGAAATCCCCGTTGAGGTCAACTACCTCTTCCGCGGCGAAAATAAGCGCAAGGCGCAGAATATCGTCGTGGCAGAAGCGGCGGGCCGCACCCTCTCCCTGGATATCAAGGAGATGGTTTTCACCCTCACGGACGAAAGCGGCAACACCTGGTCCTCCGCCACCCCCGGCGCTACAGCCGGTTTGGACAAGGCCCTGCTGGCGCTGGAATATGTGGGCGAGAACAACCAGTTCTACACGCTGGACAACTCCCGCGCCCTGAACAGCTACGACGCCGGCCTGATGCTCTACGAGAAGCAGAGCACGCCTGTGCTCAACGACGCCGGAGAAGAGATCAGCGACACCACGTTTGTCTATTACGATCACATCTACCGCATCGACGGCGGCGTGCGCATTGAGATGCGCATCCTGGACAACACCCGCGAGTACAACGCCTACATGCCCCGGAAGATGCCCAAGAAGACCTACGATTTCTTCATCGGGCGCATTGAGGAGCTGCAGGCGCAGGGCGTTGAGGTCAAGTATGTGAAGACCTTCATGGATCACTACAACAAGGCCGACCCGCTGGATCCCAACACCATCCCGCTGCAGGGCGCATACCCGCCCGGTGTGTCCGCCAAGAACCAGATCATCGACCTGGCCATCCAGGTGGGCTACACGCGCGAGATGCTGCTGGAGGACTGCGCCCTGTACGAGGAGGTTCCCGGCAACCCCGAGCTGGCAGATTTCAGCGTGGTGCTGGAGGTCACGCTGAATGAGGATGGCGAAATCATCGCCCGCATCCCCACCAACGAGATCGTCAACCACAACGATTACTTCAAGCTCCAGCGCATCCATGTGCTGCCCAACCTCTGCGCACGGGCCGCCAGCAAGGATGAGCAGGGCTACTACCTCATCCCCGATGGCACCGGCGCGCTGCTGGAGTTCAACTCCTCCGACGGCACCATCCCCTACATCATCCGCCCCTACATGGACAATGACGTCATCACCGACTACTACTGGCAGTCCGAGTATGGCGAGGAGCTGATGATGCCCGTTTTCGGCGTGATGTACGGCGGCGCCCAGAGCACCCACGGCATGCTGGGCATCATCGAGAGCGGCGCGGAAACGGCCAACCTCCGCATCGACCTTGCCTCCCCCACCACCGGCAAGAACAGGGCCTTTGTGTCCGTGGACACGCTGGAGCACTCCTCCGTGCGCATCTACGGCCCCTACGCGGACAACGCCGCCTCCTATCTTGCCGATTCCGGCCATATCGACATGGACTTCACCGTCCGCTACATCCCCTTTGGCGCGGATGTGACGTACTTTGACATGGCCATGGCCTATCGCGATTACCTCGCGGAGACCGCCGGAAAGACCATCGCTACCCCCGAAGGCCCGGAGCTGTACCTGGAAATGCTGGGCGCTGTGACCATCACCGAGCGCTTTGCCGGCATCCCCTATGGCGCCACCCGCTCCATGACCACCTACGCCGACGCCCTCTCCGTGATGGAGACGCTCAAGGGTCACGGCGTTACCTACCAGTATGACGGCGCCTTCAACGGCGGCGTGCTCAGCGGCCTGAACGACGGCGCGCAGCTGGTGGACGCCAACGGCACGGAGGCGGAGCTGGCCCAGATGATCGCCTTCGCCCGCGAAAACGGCAGCGAGCTGCTGCTGCAGATGAACATGAGCCGCGTCTACGACAACGGCCGCAACTACATCCCGCAGCTGCACGCCATGCGCGATTACTCCAACAGCCCCATGACCGTGTATCTGCACCGCGCCGATACCGCCCAGATGAACGGCCGCTGGGACCCCATCCAGGAGTACACCATCGTTTCCCCGCGCTACTTTGGCTACCTGAGCGAAAGGATCGCATCTGACCTGGCGCAGAACGAGACCCTTTCCGGCGCTGCCCTGGCCATTGGCGACCTGGCCCACGACGTGTATGCGGACTACCGCTTCAACGACGTGATCAACCCCGTCGAAGCCCGCGCCTACGCACTGGATGCGCTGGAAACGCTGGCCGCTGACAGCACGGCGATCGCTCTCTCCGATCCCTTCGGCGATGTGGCTGCCAAGGCAGACTATGCGGTGAACATTTCCCGCCAGAGCAGCGATTACGCTTCCTACTACGCGACCATTCCCTTCCGCCAGCTGGCGCTCTCCGGCCTGACCAGCGTCGTCTCCCCGGATGTGAACCTCACCTCCTACGATCTGGAGCATTACATGCTGCAGGCAGCGGAGCTGGGCACGTCTCTGAAGTACACGATCTGCGTGCAGAACCCCGATGTGCTCAAGAGCAGCCACTTTGAGGCGCTCTACGCGGTCCGCTGGTCTGACGAGGATGGGACGCTCTCCTGGAAGAACGAGATTCTCCGCGCCGCACAGCAGCTGGACGCCCTGCGCGCGCAGATCGGCGGACGCGCCATTGAGAACCATGAGCTGCTGGCCCCGCAGGTCTTCCGCACCACCTACGAGGGCGGCGTTGTGGTCATTGCCAACTACTCCGCCCTGCCCTATGAATCCACCGAAGGCACGATCGAGCCCGGCGCCTACTGGCTGAGCCCGGCCGTGCAGGAAGGAGGCGCCCTGTGAACCTGACGTATGAAACGAAGCGCAAGCTGCTGGGTTTCACATTTCTGATCCCCTACCTGCTGGGCTTCCTGATGTTCTTCGCCGTTCCTCTGGGCCAAACGGTCTTCTACTCCTTCCAGGAGATCGGTGTGCGCGACGAGGCCGGCATGAGCTTCGCCTTCCGCGGTCTGGACAACTACGTTGAGCTGTTCGCGGAGAAGTTCTCCACCGTGGATACGGATCACCAGATCTACCGCGTGCTGCTGGATGAGAACACCAACGTGCTCATCAACATGCCGCTGATCACGCTCCTGTCGCTGTTCCTGGCGCTGCTGGCCAACCGGCAGTTCAAGGGCCGCGCCATCGTGCGTATGATCTTCTTCCTGCCCATCATCCTGGGCCTGGACGTGGTCACGGAGATGCTCACCATCTCCACCGGCTCGGAAACGGTGCAGTCCAGCGGCTTGTTCGCCGAGGGCCTGGTGACGCGGCTGCTGATCCAGTACACGGCCATCCCGTCACAATACCTGAACCCCATCATTGAATTCGTCGAGAACATTTTCTCCGTCATCGCCCGCTCCGGCGTGCAGACGCTGGTGTTCCTGGCTGCCCTGCAGTCCATCAGCCCCAGCATGTACGAGGTGGCCAAGATCGAGGGTGCAACCGCCTATGAGACCTTCTGGAAGGTTACCATCCCCTCCATCCTGCACATCGTGATGTTCGTGGTCATCTATACCATCATCGACCTGTTCCTCACCAGCCAGATCGCTGAGGAAGTGTACAACTTCGGCTTCGGCCTCGGCTCCACTGCTGGCAACATCGGCGTGGCCTCCGCGCTCTCCGTGGTGTACATCATCAACGTTCTGCTGTTCCTGGGCCTGGCCCTGCTGCTGTTCCGAAAGGTGGTGTCCGGCAATGGCAAGTAAGACGCAACGCGCTAACATCGCCGCGGCAATCCAGCAGTCCGGCGCTACCCCTCCCGTCACCACGCAGGGTTCCATGACGCTGCCAAATGCAGACGGCGTGTCCATCTTCGTGCCCAACCGTGGGGCAGTGGCGACTCCGCCTCCGCTGAACAAGGTCAAGAAGAAGGTCAAGCTCTCCAACGAGCAGAACCTCTACATGGCCAAGAAGCGGATCGGCGGCTTCACCATGGGGCTCATCACCCTCATCCTGATCCTGGGCCTGTGCTTCGTGATTCTGCATCCCTTCCTCAAGCTGGTGCCCACGGTGCTCTCCGCACCCAAGGAGCTGGGTAATCCCAACGTCATCTGGATCCCCGAGCAATTCTCCATTGACTCCTTCCGCATCGCTGCCACCATCACGCTTTCGGGCTATTCCACCATCGTGTCCTCCATCGGCTATGCCCTGGCGATCACCTGCATCCAGGTTTTCGTCGCCGCCATGACAGGCTACACCATGGCGCGCGTGCACTACAAGTTCGGCACGCCCCTCATCTTCGTGATGGTCATCCTCTCCTTCCTGGTGCCGCGTCAGTCCCTGCTGGTTTCCCAGTATGTGTACTTCCAGCACTTCGACGCCTTCTACATCATGCGCCTGTGGGGTGCGGAGACGAACCTCATCAACAATCCGCTCTCCCTGTACCTGATGGCGATGCTGGGCTTCGGCGTCAACCAGAGCCTGATGATTCTCATCTTCAGCCAGTTCTTCAAGAACATCCCCAAGGAGCTGGAGGAGGCGGCGCTGATCGACGGCTGCGGCTTCTACAAGACCTACTTCAACATCATGATCCCCAACGCGATCCCCGCCATCGTCATCGTGGTGATCCTGGCCTTCGTGTGGAACTACGGCGACACCTACTTCACCCGCTACTTCGACCCCAGCGGCGAGTATCTGGGCACGAAGCTGGCCATCAAGTTTGCCAACAACGATACGCAGAAGGATTTCGTCCAGAAGCTTGCGCAGAACCGCTTCGGCATCACCGCCGAGCGCGACCTGATCTTCGACTCCGTCAAGCAGGCTGCCATGCTGATCTTCCTCGCGCCGCTGCTGGCGGTTTACCTCTTCGCGCAGCGCTGGCTGGTGGAAAACCTGGAGTCCTCCGGCCTGGTCGGCTAAGCGGCAAACACCCCGGCCCCCACGCCCGATCCCGCATCCGGCGCGGGGGCCTTACCTCATCTCCTGAAGGAGGCACCATGAAGAAACAATTCCTCACCCTGCTGGCTGCGGCGATGCTGCTGTGCACCTGCTGCCTGCCGGCCCTTGCGGAGGTCACCATGAAGATCGACGAAAGCGTAACCTACCAGACCATCGAATCCTTCGGCACCAGCGGCGCATGGTGGTCGCAGTATGTGGGCCTGTGGGACTCCAAGTACCAGAACACGATGCGCACCAACCGCCAGCGCATCGCCACGTTGCTCTTTGACCCCACCTACGGCATCGGCCTGACGAACTACCGCTACAACCTGGGTGCAGGCTCGGCGGACAGCGGCAACGGCGATTACTGGGACGTGAACCGCCGCGCGCAGTCCTTTGAAATCGCCCCCGGCGTGTACGACTGGACGAAGGACGAGGGCGCGATGTGGTTCGTGCAGGAGGTCACCCGCCTGGGCTGCGAGGAGGTCGTCCTCTTCTTCAACAGCCCCCTGGAAAGGCTGACCCGCAACGGCTGGGCCCACCTCACCCCCGGCGGCGAGCGCACCAACATCGACCCGGAGAACTACGATGAGTGGGCCGTCTACGCCTGCGACGTGGCCGAGCACTTCATCGGGCTGGGCATCCCCGTCAAGTTCATCTCCCCCATCAACGAGCCCCAGTGGGACTGGACCGGCTCCCAGGAGGGCTGCCACTACGAGCCCCATCAGATCGCCGGCGTGTACATCGCCTTCCTGGAGGCGATGCAGAAGCGCCCCGCCCTTGCCGGCGTGGAGCTTTCCGGCCCCGAAAGCGGCGAGTGGGGCGGACAGACCATCGCCTACGCCTCTGCCATCCTCGGCAACGCGACCCTGCGCCCGCACTTCTCCGCCATCGACTGCCACTCCTACTGGAGCAACACCCAGTCCAAGATTTCCTTCAGGAACTGGATGAAGGTGATGCATCCCGACGTCAAGCTCCGCATGAGCGAGTGGTGCGAGATGGTCAACGGCTCCGACTTCGGCATGGACAGCGCGCTGGTGCTGGCCAAGTGCGTGCAGGAGGACCTGACCGTGCTGGACGTGGTCTCCTGGGCAACCTGGGTGGGCGTGGCCCCCGGCGGCTATCATGACGGCCTGATCTACGCCACCGAGGCGGGCGACGGCAGCATTTCCATCGTGCCCCTCAAGCGCCTGTGGGCCTACGGCAACTACACCCGCTTCGTCCGCCCCGGCTTCACCCGCGTGGACGTTTCCGGCAACGACGACCTCTACCCCGTGGCCTTCAAGGGCATGCGCGATGGCCAGGAGCAGCTCATCCTTGTGCTGATCAACGACAAGTACACCAGCCAGGCGGCCGTCCTGGAAGGCGATTTTGGCACCTACAAGACCATGCAGATCCACGAAACAAGCAACTACCGCGATCTGGCCCGCACCTACAACGGCGCAGTCAAGACGGAGTTCACCGTGCCCATGCAGTCGGTCGTGACCATCGTGCTGACCAAATGATTCCCGGCCTCTCCGAAAACGGAGGGGCTTTTTTCCCGCTGTTCCACGATTTTTGGTTGACCGCGCAACGATTTTCGTGTATCATGGAGGCAAGGGAATGGCTGCGGCCATCCACGCCGATGAAACTGCATACAGGAGGTCTGCACATGGAATATCCCTTCCACGTCCACGATATCCAAATATCCGACCCCTTCGTCCTGGCCGATCCGGTCACGGGCAAGTACTACCTCTACGCTGCCCATTTCAATCCCGACCGCTTCCCCAATCAGAAGCGCCGGGGCGTTTTCCACGCGCTGGTCTCCGAGGATCTGGTGAACTGGTCGGAGCCGATCCAGGTCTTTGACGCCGCCGAAACCGGCTTTTGGGCCGACGGCGACTACTGGGCCCCGGAATGCCACATCTGGCAGGGAAAGTACTACATCATTTCCTCCTTCCGCGCGGAAGGCAAGTTCCGCCGCTGCCAGTGCCTGGTGGCTGACAATCCCCTGGGCCCCTTCCGTCAGATCCAGCAGGAGGCCGTGACCCCGCCCGGCTGGCAATGCCTGGACGGCACGCTCTACGTCGATAAGAAGGGCAAGCCCTGGATGGTGTTCTGCCACGAGTGGCTGCAGGTGTTCGACGGGCAGATCTGCGCCATCCCCATGTCAGATGACCTGGGCAGCGCCATCGGCGACCCGATCGTCCTCTTCCGCGCCTCGGACGCCCCCTGGGCCGCCCATCTGGCCGGTCAGGACAGGCACAACGGCTTCGTCACCGACGGCCCCTTCCTGCACCGCCTGCCCGACGGGAAGCTGATCATGCTCTGGTCGAACTTCACCCGCGAGGGCTATGCCACCGGCTACGCCACCAGCCGCTCCGGCGAAATCTGGGGCCCCTGGGAGCAGCAGCCCGACCCCCTCTACGGCCTGGACGGCGCGCACTCGATGCTCTTCCGCACCTTCTCCGGCCAGCTGATGATGAGCCTGCACTGCCCCAACATCCACCCCAAGAAGCGCATGCTGCTGTTCGAAATGGACGAGAGCCGCGGCAAGTTGGCCATCATCAACGAGTGCACCGGCAACTGGTTCAACGGCATCGGCGGCAACAACTTTCGCGGCTATCGCGAGCCCGTGAAGGAGGAGCCCGTCTTCTCCCATCCCACCCGGAAGGAATAACCACGCACCCTTCGCCCGTTGGGGAGGGGCCTGTCCCTCCCGCCCTGCGGCAACAACATCTGAAAGGAAACCGATATTTATGGGCCAGAAAATCAACCTCAACCTCGACTGGAAGTTCCACCTGGGCGATTTGCTCATGGGCGCGCCCGGGATGGCGCCTGACTTCATGGGCATGGATGACAGCGCCTGGCGCACCGTGACGCTCCCCCACGACTGGTCGGTGGAGCATCCCTTCGATCCCTCCAACGCCTCCGGCACCGGCTATCTGCCCGGCGGCATTGCCTGGTACCGCAAGCACTTCGAGCTGCCCCAGGACGTGGCCGGCAAGCGCGTCCGCATCACCTTCGGCGGCGTGTACAAGCACGCGCGGGTGTACGTCAACTCCAACCACATCGGCTCCAACGCCTATGGCTACACCACCTTCACCTTCGATATCAGCCCCTTCATCCGCCCGGGCGAGAATGTGATTGCCGTCCGCGTGGAGCATGAGCAGGTGGCGGATTCCCGCTGGTTCACCGGCAGCGGCATCCACCGTGATGTGACCATCGAAATCAGCGACATGCGCTGCTTCGCCGATGGCGGCGTGTTCGTCACCACGAAGGATGTGGCGGCGGACGGCACGGCGACGGTTTCCGTCAAGTACGAGACCCTCGGCGGAACCGGCGCGGCCTTCGATATCGTTGACAAGGACGGTAAGGTCGTGGCCACCAACGGCACGCAGGGCGAATCCGGCGAGTGCATCCTGACCGTTCCCGCCGCCCACCTCTGGTCGGTGGACGATCCGTACCTGTACACGCTGCGCGGCGGCGTGCTGGACGGCGAAACCATCACGGACGAAACGGAAGTCCGCTTCGGCATCCGCACCATCCGCTTCGACGCGGACACGGGCTTCTACCTCAACGGCGTCAACATGAAGCTCAAGGGCTTCTGCGTCCACCATGACGGCGGCTGCCTGGGCGCGGCCGTCCCGAAGGCCGTGTGGGAGCGCCGCCTGCGCAAATTGAAGGCCGTGGGCGCCAACGCCCTGCGCACGGCGCACAATCCGCCGGACAGCCACCTCCTCGACCTGTGCGACGAGCTGGGCATCCTGGTGCAGGACGAGGCCTTCGACGAGTGGGAGGGCGCAAAGAACAAGTGGTGGCAGGGCCACAACGTGTATCCGCCCAAGCGCTTCGGCTACGCCGAGGATTTCCCGCAGTGGCACAAGGCCGACCTGGAGGGCATGGTCAAGCGTGACCG
>JBGVOA010000372.1:0-3220 GCA_045126095.1 Christensenellales bacterium
AGCGTATCGGATACCGCATCGAGGTCGTCGCGGGTGGGGATGCCCGTGGCGGGGGTGAAGCGGTCCTGATTCCAGCCGCGACCGAGAAGCCAGGCATCGCCGGCGAGGGAATGCTCCGCCGCAAAGCTGCGCAGGCGCTGCTGGAGGTCATCGAGCGAGGCGGCGTCGCCCAGTGCACACTGTGTCATGACGTTGCCGAAGTTGAGCAGGTGCATGTGGCTGTCGTTGAAGCCGGGGCAGACGAAGCGTCCGCCGAGGGGGATGATCTCGTCCTCCGGCGCGGCCAGGGCGAGCATCTCTGCGTCCGTGCCGACGGCGGTGAAGTGGCCGTCCGCCACAATAAAGGCCTCCTGTAAGGCAGCGTCGCCGGTGAAGACGCGGCCACCTGTGTAGATCGTTTTCATATGTGCCTCCCAAAGGTTGCTGTCGCCATCATACAGGGTTGGCGGCGTTCTGTCAAGCGGGAAGGGGGCTGGGAAATGCGAGAAAATCCGCCGTTCCCCTTGCCAAGAGGAGATGATGGCGGTATAATGTCAGCAGTGCCAGCATGGCGAACAATGAGTATTAAGGAGAGATTCGATATGTATCGCAAGAATGCATGGGAGCACCTCGCTGAGGGCGAGCGTGCGCAGGTGATGGAATTTGCGGAGAAGTACAAGGCCTATCTGGATGCGGGCAAGACCGAGCGCGAGTGCGTGACCGAGGCCGTCCGCCTGGCGAAGGAAGCCGGCTTCAGCGACCTGGACGCCATCCTGAAGGAAGGCAAGCAGCTCAAGGCGGGTGACCGCGTGTACCAGGCCTGGATGGGCAAGTGCATCATGCTGTTCATCATCGGCGAGAAGGATATCGAGCGTGGCATGAACATCCTGGGCGCCCACATCGACAGCCCCCGCATCGATATCAAGCAGAACCCTCTCTACGAGGATTCCGGCTTTGCGTACCTGGACACTCACTACTACGGCGGCATCAAGAAGTACCAGTGGGTCGCGTCCCCGCTGGCGCTGCACGGCGTGGTCTGCCTGAAGGACGGCTCCACCGTCACCATCTCCATTGGCGAGAACGAGGGCGACCCCATCTTCTACATTTCCGACCTGCTGATCCACCTGGCGGGCGACCAGATGGGCAAGAGCGCCGCGAAGGTCATCGAGGGCGAGCAGCTGAATATCATCATCGGCTCCGAGCCGGTGAAGGAAGAGGACAAGTGGACGGTCAAGGCCAATGTGCTCAAGCTCCTCAAGGAGCAGTACGGCATCGAGGAGGAGGACTTCGTCTCCGCTGAGATCGAGGCTGTGCCTGCTGGTAAGTCCCGCGATGTGGGCTTCGACCGCAGCATGATCGCCGGTTACGGCCATGACGACCGCGTCTGCGCCTACCCCTCCATGGCGGCCCTGCTGGACTTCGAGGGCACCCCGGCATACACCCTCTGCGCGCTGCTGACCGACAAGGAGGAGATCGGCTCCGTCGGCGCGACGGGCATGAACGCCAAGTACTTCGAGAACACCATGGCGGAGATCATCGCCAACATCAAGGGCGTTGACAGCCCCATCGTGCTGCGCCGCTGCCTGCGCAACAGCCGCATGCTGTCCAGCGACGTCAGTGCGGGCTTCGACCCCAATTTCGCGGGCGTGTTTGAGAAGAAGAACGCCTCCATTGTCGGCAACGGCGTGACCTTAAACAAGTTCACCGGCAGCCGCGGCAAGGGCGGCTCCAACGACTGCAACGCCGAGTTCGTGGCCATGGTGCGCCGCATCTGTGAGGATGCGGGCGTGTGCTGGCAGACCGCTGAGCTGGGCGCGGTTGACGTGGGCGGCGGCGGCACCATCGCCTACATCTGCGCCAACTACGGCATGAACGTCATTGACGCGGGCCTGCCCGTGCTGAGCATGCACGCTCCGTGGGAGCTGATCAGCAAGGTCGACCTGTGGCAGGAGTACAAGTGCTACTGCGCGTTCATCAAGGCGGCTGAGGAGATCAGCTACTGATTCATCCTAAAACGAAAAGGCGGACGGCTTCCGGAATGGAGGCCGTCCGTTTTTGTATATGCGGTACGAATTGGGAATCACGATACTTACCATGGAGAAAACCACCGGTGGCTGTTGCTTACGGTTTCTGTGCCAGCACCCGCTCCAGCGGCACCCAGCCGATATAGCGCGGCTGCGTCCAGCCGGGGGCAGGCGTCAGCTGCTCAAGGGCGAGATAATCATCGATGCGGATCCTGTCCCAGGCGTGGATGACCCGGCCTTCGCCGATGCACAGGCCGCAGTGGCCCCAGTCGCGGGGCTCGCCGTCCGCTGTGCCGCAGCAGTCGTAGAAGACGAAGGCGCCGGCTTCGGGTGCGTCAAAGCGCAGGCCGTCGTGGTACATCAGTGCAGACTGCCTCGCGCAGTCTCCGCCGAAGATCTCGATGCCGTTGCTCTTTTCCACCGCGTCCTCAATGAAGGAAAGGCACCAGCCGCAATAATCAGTGCGGCCTTCCAGGCTGCAGGCCCAGCGGATGGCGTTTTCCCGGATGGCGTCGATGCTCATCACAGCGTCACTCCCGTCTTGAAGATCGCCAGGTCGTGGAAGCCGTTGCGCTCAGAGCACAGCTGCTCGCCGCTGGCGACGGCCAGGACGTAATCCATCAGCTCCTGGCTCAGCTGGGGCAGGGTCTTGCCGTGGGTCAGCAGCTGACCGGCGTTGAAGTCGATCCAGCCGTGCTTCTTCTGGGCCAGGGGCGTGTTGGTGGAGATCTTCATCGTGGGAACGGGGCAGGCGAAGGGCGTGCCGCGGCCGGTGGAGAACAGCACGATCTGCGCGCCGGAGGAGGCCAGGGCCGTGGCGGCCACCAGGTCGTTGCCGGGGGCGGAGAGCAGGTTCAGGCCGTTGACCTTGACCTTCTCGCCGTAAGCCAGCACGTCCTTAACGGGGGCAAAGCCGCTCTTCTGCGTGCAGCCCAGGGCTTTGTCCTCCAGCGTGGAGATGCCGCCTGCCTTGTTACCGGGGCTGGGGTTCTCGTAGATGGTCTGATGATGCTCCTCAAAGTAGCGCTTGAAGTCGTTGATGAGCTTCACGGTCTTCTGGAACATCTCCTCGGTCTCGCAGCGATCCATCAGGATGGTCTCCGCACCGAACATCTCGGGCACCTCGGTCAGGATGGTCGTGCCGCCCTGGGCGACCAGCAGATCGGAGAAGCCGCCGATGACGGGATTTGCGGTGATGCCGGAGAAGCCGTCGGAGC
>JBGVOA010000373.1:0-2550 GCA_045126095.1 Christensenellales bacterium
TCCTCTTCGGCGCACGGGTGTCCTTGACGGTTCCCTTCGTGTCAGCTGCCATCTCCTTCGTCCTGGGCATCCTGCTGGGCGGCATCTCCGGTTACTTCGGCGGCATTGTGGATACCATCATCCAGCGCGTCATCGAGGTGCTGTCCTCCATCCCCTCCATCCCGCTGTGGCTGGCGCTGTCCGCCGCGATCCCCCCGGGCATCGGCGTGACGGAAATGTACCTGTACATCACCATCATCCTCTCCTTCATCGGGTGGACGGGCCTGGCCCGCGTGGTGCGCGGCAAGTTCATTTCCCTGCGCAAGGAGGACTACGTCACCTCCGCCCGCCTTTCCGGCGTGAGCGACCTGAAGATCATCATCAAGCATCTGGTGCCCGGCTTCCTGAGCTACCTGATCGTCAACCTGACCCTGGGCATCCCCGGCTCCATCCTGGGCGAGACCTCCATGAGCTACCTGGGCCTGGGCATGAAGTCCCCCGCCACCAGCTGGGGCGTGCTGCTGCAGGAGACCAACCGCCTGGAGTATGTGGCCCAGTATCCCTGGCGCCTGATCCCGCTGTTCTTCGTCATCGTCACCGTGCTGGCTTACAACTTCCTGGGCGACGGCCTGCGCGATGCGGCCGACCCCTACAAGTAAGGAGGGCTGAAGTATGATTGAAAACACGCAGCCCATCATCCAGGTCAGAAACCTGGGCGTAAACATCAAGATGGACGAGGGTCTGCTGACCCCCGTGCGCGGCGTGGATTTTGAGATCCGCGCAGGCGAGACCCTGGGCCTGGTGGGCGAATCCGGCTGCGGCAAGTCCCTGACCAGCAAGGCCATCCTGGGCATCAACGACAAGAAGTGCAAGTCCACCGGCGAGATCCTCTTTACGGACGAAAACGGGCAGACCATCGACCTCCTCAGCCTCAACCCCCGCGGCAAGGAGATCCGCGCCATCCGCGGCAAGCAGATTTCGATGATCTTCCAGGAGCCCATGGTCTCCTTCAGCCCCATGTACACCATCGGCAGCCAGATCAACGAGTGCACCATGCTGCACATCACCCAGGACAAGGCGGAAAGCAAGCGCATCACCCTGGAAATGATGAAGATGGTGGGCATCGCCAACGCCGAGAAGCGCTACGACCAGTACCCCCACGAGTTCTCCGGCGGCATGCTCCAGCGCGCGCTGATCGCCATGGCCCTGGTGTGCAAGCCCCGCCTGCTGATCGCAGACGAGCCCACCACCGCCCTGGACGTGACCATCCAGGCGCAGATCCTGGAGCTGATGCAGTCGCTGCAAAAGGAACTGGGCATGGCCATCCTCTTCATCACCCACGACCTGGGCACGGTGGCGAAGATGTGTGACCGCGTGGCCGTGATGTACCTGGGCAAGATCGTGGAAACCGGCACGGCCCGCGAGATCTACAAGAATCCCCAGCACCCCTACACCCGCGGCCTGATGGGCTCCGTCCATAAGATCGGTACCCTGAAGCAGGATCGCCTCTTCTCCATCGACGGCACGGTGCCCCTGGCGCTGAACCTGGGCCCCGGCTGCGGCTTCTATGACCGCTGCGACTGCCGCATCGAGGGCGTGTGCAACGCCTCCAGCCCCGAATTGATCACCGTGGACGGCCAGCACTGCGTGGCCTGCCACCGCTGCAGCGGCTGCGCACCCGCGCAGGAATACGTTCCCAACGAGCCCGAAGCCCCCACGGCAGAGAATACGCCTGCTGACATCCCGTCCCCCGCAGCCGATGACGTCCCGGCGGACGTGATCGCTCCCGCGGCGAATGAGCCCGCAGTGGACGCTATCGTTTCTGCGGAAGAGGAATCCCCGGCGGAGGTCGCAACGCCCGACGCCGCTCCGTCGGAGCCCGCACCCAACGCCGCTCGCCTGGCCTATATCGCCCGCTATAAGCGCCACAACCAGAAGAAGGGAGGCAAGCGCTGATGTACGAAATGGATCAGGACGTGATCCTTCAGGTCAACCATGTCTCCAAGCAGTTCGACTCCAAGGGCGTTTGCGTCCGCGCTGTGTCCGACGTGAGCTTCGAGGTGCGCAAGGGCGAGACCATCGGCATCGTGGGCGAAAGCGGCTGCGGCAAAACGACCCTGGGCCGCTGCATCGTCCGCGCCCATGAGCCCACCGAGGGCGAGGTGCTCTACCGCACCCTGTCCGGCGAGGTGGTGGACTTCACCAAGATTGGCAAGGAGCGGCTGAAGGAGATCCGCAAGGAGATCCAGATGATCTTCCAGGATCCCTACTCCTCCCTCGACCCCCGCATGACGGTGCTGGACATCATCGGCGAGCCCATCCTGGCCAACTATCCGCCGGAATCCGCCCTGCACAAGCTCATCCGGCTCCTCAATGGCGAGCAGGCCAGTGACCAGCACATGTCCAAGGCCGAGCGCGAAACCCTGGTGAAGGACATCGCCCACAAGGTCGGCCTGAACACCACCTATCTCATGCGCTATCCCCACGCTTTCTCCGGCGGACAGCGCCAGCGCATCGGCATCGCCCGCGCGCTGATTCTGAAGCCCCAGCTGATCGTCTGCGACGAGGCCG
>JBGVOA010000374.1:0-1551 GCA_045126095.1 Christensenellales bacterium
ACATTGCGTCCGGCCTCACGGGCGATAGAGGAGCCCACGACATTCGTCAGCGCCATGACCTTCGCGCCCAGTCGGCCAGCCTCGCGCATGGCGGCCAGCGTGTCCGCCGTTTCGCCGCTCTGGCTGATGGCCATGAACAGGTCGCCGGGGCCCATGATGGGCTCGCGGTAGCGGAACTCGGAGGCAACGTCCACCGTGACAGGCAGACGGGCGAGCTTCTCGATGACATATTTGCCAACAACGCCGGCGTGATAGGCCGTGCCGCAGGCAACGATGGTGAGGCTGGTGAGGGACTGCGCCTCCTCGGCGGAGAAGGGGAACACCTCAGGACGCAGCGTCATCGTGTCGGGATCGACATGGGCGGTGAAGGTCTTGCGCAGCGCGCCGGGCTCCTCGTGGATCTCCTTGAGCATAAAGTGCGCGTAGCCGCCCTTTTCGGCAGCCTCCACGTCCCAGTCCACATGGATGGGCTTGAGGGGGCGCTCCACGCCGTAAGGATCGAACACGCGGGCGCCGTCAGCGGTCAGCACGGCGATCTCCTTGTCGTCCAGCAGCTCCACCTCGCGGGTGTGGGCAATCAGCGCAGGGATGTCGCTGGCGATGATCTGCTCGCCCTGGGCAAGGCCCAGCACAAGGGGGCTGTCCTTGCGGGTGCAATAGAGGGTGTCAGGCTCAGCGGCGCTCAGCACGCCCAGTGCGTAGCTGCCCTCCAGCATGCCCTGGGCCTTGAAAAGGGTGGAGAGCATGTCGCCATCGTAGAGCACGCCCAGCAGGTGCGCAACGACCTCCGTGTCCGTCTGGGAAACAAACACGCAGCCCTTGGCCTGCAGCATCGTGCGCAGCTCGTCATGATTTTCGATGATGCCGTTGTGGACGATGGCGATGCCGCTCTTCATGTCCGTATGGGGATGGGCGTTGATGTCGCTGGGTTCGCCGTGGGTTGCCCAGCGGGTATGGCCGATACCGATGCAGCCGGACAGGGGAGCGTCGGCCACACGATCCATCAGGTTCTTCAGCCGTCCCTTGGCCTTGCTGAGCTGGATCACGCCGTTCTCCATCACGGCGATGCCTGCGCTGTCATAGCCGCGATACTCCAGCCGGGACAGGCCCTCCAGCAGGATATCCTGCGCCTGACGGGTGCCGATATAACCAACAATGCCGCACATATGCTTTCCCTCCGATAAGATGTATTATAACGTATTGCATTATACTACGTCCTTATGCGGATTGCAACCCCCAATTTGAAATATTCTTTATCACTCAAACAGCTCCAGTGGGTCGATGGCCGCGCCGTTGTTCAGCACCTGCAGGTGGAGATGGGGGCCCAGGTCGGCTTCGTCGGGAATTGTGTTGCCAACAAAGCCGATGACCTGCCCCGCACGCACGGGATCTCCTGTGCGGTATGGCCCGAGCAGGCTCAGGGAGCTGTAGCAGCTTTCGTAGCCGCCAGTATGCGCCAGTACGATCCAGCTTCCATTATCGTCGCAGCGCAGCACCCTTCCGTCCGCCATCGCGGAGACGGGAGCGCCCGCATCAGCGGACAGGTCGATC
>JBGVOA010000375.1:0-4030 GCA_045126095.1 Christensenellales bacterium
GCGCGGCGAGGGCTGATGCGTCTTCTCCGGTGCGGTAGTAGCTTTCCAGCAGGCGCATGCTGGTGACGCCACGCTCGGTCTTCTCCACCAGGACGACCACCTGATCCACATCGCAGTTTTCCGTGGCAGTGGCGGACAGGGCCTGCATGGCGAGCCTCCGCCGCAGGGGGACTTCCTCGGCCCAGGCGGCCTGCGCAGCCCAGTTGTCCGGCTCGTCCGGGAAATCGTTCATGATCTGCTTCGACAGGGTGACGAAGAGCGTCCGCCCCTGCCGGTGGGTGGCGAGCACCCGCGTGCCGGAGGGGAACAGGGCTGTCAGTTCCGTGGAGGAGGCGGCGGGCCCGGCGGTCAGCGCCTGGAGGAGCGTCTGCTCAAAGGGCGCGGTGGGGGAAACCTCCAGCTCGCGCGTTTCCGGGGCCAGGAGGGGCTCCGTGCCGAAGCGGAACCAGAGCGTTGCCGTTCTTTCGCGGGGCAGGGCGGCGGCGGCGTCCGGCGCGGGCACGGTGATGTCCGTGGCGGTGGACGCCATGTCTGCAATGGGATCGCGGGCCGCGCAGCTGCACAATAGCAGGCAGGGCAGCAGGCACATAAGGAGGAGTATGCGACGCATCAGCCATCCTCCTTTCGCACGGGCAGGGTGACGGTGAAGGTGGAGCCGCGGCCGGGCTCGCTGGCGAGGGTGATCTGTCCCCCGTGGAGCTGCACCATCTGCCGCACGATGGAAAGGCCCAGGCCGGTGCCGCCCGTGGCGCGGGAACGGGCCTTGTCCACCCGGTAGAAGCGATCGAAGATATGGGCCTGCTCCTCCGGCGGGATGCCGATGCCGTTGTCGGTCACGGTGAGGGTGACTGTTTTGCCCCTGCCGGAGAGGCTCACGCGCACCTCTCCGCCCTCGGGGGTGTACTTGATGGCGTTGTCCGTCAGGTTGTAGATGACGGAGGCCAGCTTGGTGGCATCGCCGTTCAGGCGCACGCCGGGGGCAATGGCGGACACGATGGTCAGCCCGGCCTTGTCCGCCACGGGGGAAAGGGTGTGCAGCGTTTCCTCCGTCAGGGCGGAGAGATCAATCTCGCTCAGGTGGAGCGCGTCGTCGCGGCTGTCCATCTGCGTCAGGGTCAGCAGGTCGGTGATGATGCCGGAGAGCCGGTCAATCTCGTGGTTCATGTCCTGCATGAACTCCATGCGCATTTCGTCGGGCATGCCGGGCTGCTCAATGAGGCATTCCAGCAGCAGCTTCATGGCGGTCAGCGGGGTCTTCAGCTCGTGGGAGGCGTTGGAAACGAACTGGCTGCGGCTGCGATCAAAGTTTTCGATCTTTTCCGCCATGGTGTTGTAGCTGTCCGCCAGCTCCTTCAATTCGCCGGAGGTGCGGATGTGCGCGCGGGCGGACAGATCGCCCTTGCCCATGCGCCGGATGGTGGAGGTGAGCGCCTTCACGGGGCGGGTCAGGGTGAAGGAGAAGATCAGCGCCGCCACGATGGCCGCGCCTGCTACGGCGGTGAAGACCGTCAGCAGCCGCTGCTCCATGGTGACGATGGCCTGGCGCAGCTCGGTCACGGGGGTGGAGAGCAGCAGCACGCCGACGCTTCGCCCGTCAAAGGTCATGCGGGCGGCGCACACGGCGGCGTATTCCTCGCTGTCTTCGCCTGCAGGATAAACGCCGAAGGCATGGGACTGGCTGCCGGTGAGCACCCTGTCGATCTCCGGCAGGGCCACGCGGGCGCCCTCCAGGAGGGAGAAGGTGTCCAGCTGCACCTTGCCATCGGGGGAGAGGAGCAGGATGCGCCCGCCCTGCTCGCTGGCGGAAAGCGCGAGGCTCTCCTGCAGCGGCTCCATCTGTGCCGCAGCAAAAAAAGGCGCAGCCGACAAGGCCAGTCTCTCAGCGGAAAGGCTGGCCTGACGGGTGCGCTGCTGATAGAGCGTGCTGCTGACAAGCCCCGTCAGCAGCGCGGCAGTGATGGCGAAGGAGACCCCGATGATGACGAGGAACGTCAGCAGGATCTTCCAGCGGATGCTTGCAAACAGGTGCTGCTTAATCCACATCGGTGAACTTGTAACCCACTTTCCATTCGGTCAGGATGTAGAAGGGGTGGGCCGTATCGCGCTCCACCTTCTCGCGCAGGCGGCGGACATGCACATCCACCGTGCGCTCGCTGGCGAAGGGGTCCTTCCACACCTCGTCCAGGATCTCCTGGCGCGTGTAGGGCCGTCCGCGGTTGGTGATGAGCAGGTGCAGCAGGTCAAACTCCTTAGCGGTCAGCTTGATGTCCTCGCCCGCAACATTCACCGTGCGCTTGATCAGGTTGACCTCCATCTCCCGCACACGGAGAACCTTCTTGTCCTCCGGCGGCTGGGCGGCGGCCACGCGGCGCAGCACCGTGCGGATGCGTGTGCGCACCTCCAGGGTGTTGAAGGGCTTGGTCATGTAATCGTCCGCGCCGTATTCCAGGCCCAGGATCTTGTCCATGTCCTCGCCCTTGGCGGTGAGCATGATGATCGGCACGCTGGAGTGCTCGCGGATGCGCTGGCATACGCTCAGGCCGTCCAGCTTAGGCAGCATCACGTCCAGCAGCACGAAGTCAAAGGAGCGGGAGAAGAACTTCTCCAGTGCCTCCTCACCGTCCATGGCGATCTCGGTTTCGTAGCCGTCCATCTCCAGCTGAAACTTCAGGGGCTTGAGGATGAGGGGCTCGTCGTCTACCAGCAGGATGCGTTTAGCCATTTGCGACACTCCTTTGAAACGGATATCTTCATGTATATTTTACGATATTCTTTGCGGAAAATCAAGCGCGGAGGTCATGCAAACGTCATACAAATGTGAAGAATTTGTGCAATTCTGGCGAAAAACGTCATTTGCCGCTGTCGGACACAAGCTTTCCGCCGGAGATAGCCAGCTGACGCGCCGCCCGCCGGGCCACCTGCTGATCGTGGGTGATGAGCACAATGGTGCGGCCCTCCTCGTGCAGGCTGTCCAGGAGGGAGAGCACCTCCCGGGTGGAGGCGGGGTCGAGGGCGCCGGTGGGCTCGTCTGCCAGGAGCACGGCGGGGTCGCGGCTGAGCGCCCGGGCGATGGCCACGCGCTGCTGCTGTCCGCCGGAAAGCTGGGCGGGGCGGTGGTGCAGCCTTTCGCCCAGGCCCACGCGGCGCAGCAGGCTTTCGGCCTTCTCCAGCCGCTGGCGGACGGGCGCGCCGCACAGCGTCAGGGGCAGCGCGGCGTTCTCCAGTGCCGTCAGCCGGGGAATGAGCTGGAACCCTTGGAACACGAAGCCGATGGACTCCCCGCGCACCCGCGCCAGCTCCCCGGCGGACAGGGCGGACACATCCTGGCCATCCAGCAGGTATCGGCCGCCGGTGGGGGAGTCCAGGCAGCCCAGCAGGTGCATCAGCGTGGACTTGCCGGAGCCGCTGGGTCCCACGATGGCGGCGTATTCCCCCCGGCGGATGCGGAAGGACACATGATCCAGTGCGTGCAGCAGCCGCCCCTCCATGGGATAGCTGCGGGTGAGGTTTTCGGCGATGAGCATGGCGGTGGCCCTCCCCAAAAAGAAAAAATCCTGACCATAGTGTGGCCAGGATGCATGGGATGATGCAGTTACGAAATTCGCGCGTAATACTCCAGCAGATTTCCTCCGCAGATGCCGCTGAGCGCTTCGTCGTCGTAGCCGTAATCGCGCAGCGCCTCCAGCAGATTGCCCATTTCGCCCGGATGGCGCACGTCCTCCGGGAAGCACTCGATGCCGTCGAAATCGCTGCCGAAGCCCACGATTTCCGCGCCGCCCAGCTGGCAGATGTGGTCGATGTGCTGGGCGATGGTGATGCTGTCCGCCTTGCCGTCCTCCGAGAGGAAGACGGGGTAGAAGTTCACGCCGATGTAGCCGCCGTACTGGATCATCATGCGGATCTGCTCGTCTGTGAGGTTGCGGAAGTGGTCGCACAGCGCGCGGCAGCAGCTGTGGCTGGCCATCGGCGGACGGTGTCCCCGGCGGAACAGATCCCAGAAGCCGCCCTCGTTCAGGTGGCTCACGTCCAC
>JBGVOA010000376.1:0-3424 GCA_045126095.1 Christensenellales bacterium
TGCCGCTGCCGTCGGCGCTGCGAAGAAGCCGGGCCAGACCCTGGTGGGCTTCGCTGCGGAGACCGAGAACCTTCACCAGAACGCGGCAAAAAAGCTGGCGAAGAAGAACCTCGACCTCATCGTTGCCAACGACGTCAGCCAGCCTGGCGCAGGCTTCAACGTCGACACCAACATCGCCACCCTCATCACCCGTGACGGCATGACCGAGTGCCCCCTCCGCAGCAAGAAGGAGCTGGCGCAGGACATCCTGGATAAGGTGATGGAGCTGCGCGGCGAGTGATAATCGCATAAGGAACGGGACTGTCTCCAGTAGGGGAGGCAGTCCCGTTTGATGTATGGCGTTATCTGGCGGGACGGGGCGGCAAATCTATCGTGACAGTCCAGTCGCCCAGGATGGTCTCGCCTGCGATTTGCGTCCAGGTGATAAGCTGCGCGCCTTCCAGCTCCTCGCGCCGGATGCTGATGGTGGTGGTGAAGTATTCATGATCGTCGATATAGCGCTGGTGCGTTGTCCACGGGTAGGTGTTCTTTCTTCGCTCGGTATCATGCGGGAATTCAAGAATGGGCAGGCTGTGGGTCGGGTGCTCTGCATGAAGGGGCTCGCGGATCTGGATGGTCAGATACCCGTCCTCGTCAAAGCCCAGACCGGTGATGTACATATCGCCGCCCAAATCGATGATCGGGCTTCCGTAGGCTTCAAGGATATATGGGAATGTGCTCCAGTCAATTTCATGCGAGGTTTCGTACTGAGCGTTTCCGCTGGTGTAGCGGGTGACGTGCATAATGATGCTTTCCGGCAGCGTGCGCTGGTGCTCCAGGTCGATTGTTTGTGTAATTTGGAATCGCTGTTCATTGTCCGGCTGATCCTCTGTACGCTCCATGATGTGAGAAGATGACCCGGCTGTCCAGATCCCCTCTGCATTCCAATCGCATTCGGTTAATGAATCGACCTTATCGCCCCGGATGGAGAGTATAAAGCTCAGTGTTGATTCGTCTTCCCATACCAGGTCGCTGACGGACAGCGTCAGTTCATCCGATGGCGGGCTGTTCACCAGCATGGGTTCGCTGGGACTGTCGCTGACGACAATGTCGTGCGGCTCTGATGCGGTGTGCAGGAGCTTCCACAGCACTGGCACGGCTACTATCATCACGCACAGCACGCAGATCAGCACAGGCTTCCAGGAGATCACATTCGTCCTGTGCGGCCTGGTGGCCCTCAGCGTCCGCTGCACCAGCTCCGGCGAGAGCTCCACGCCCTCCATCAGGTTGTTGTAGCGCTCCTCAAGCATGCGCGTCCCCCTCCTTCAGCAGCTCTTCCAGCATCGTCCGCGCCCGCGAAAGCTGCGAGCGCACGCTCACCGGCTTCACACCCAGGAGCGTCGCGATCTCCTGCGTGTCAAGGCCCTCATGGCAGCTCAGGTGGATCACCGTGCGGTACTTCACCGGCAGCCTGTCCAGCGCTTCGGTCAGCACCGGATCCTCCGGCGGCGGAGTCGACAGCCCGCTGGCATGCTCCAGCGGCACGATGCGCTTCCACCAGGCGGTGCGGTACAGGCTTCGGCAGCGGTTGATCGTCACCCGCAGCAGCCAGGCGCGCCGGTGCTCGTCGTCCCGGAAGGCCGGGGCCTTCTCCGCGTAGCGCAGGAACACGTCCTGGAACACGTCGTCCGCGTCGTGGGGGCTGCGCATGTACGCATAGGCCAGCCGGTAGACCGCCGTGCCGTGGCGGCGGATGGCGTCCTCCATGGGATCAGCTCCTTTCGTGTCAGCAGGCTTGTTGCCCCTTCACTATATACACGCATGACGGCGGCGCAGCGTTGCAGAGGAATGAAAAAATTCCCTGCAGACCGCAGGGGATGGGGGTGTCAGCGATTACTCAGCGACCACGGGCTCCTCGGCGGGGATGAGCTTCCAGGCGAGGTAATCCACGTTGATGGACTTGTAGGTGCTGTTGTCGTAGCCCTCGACGTTGGTCAGCTTGATCTCGTTCACGCCCTGCTGGAGCTCAACGGTGACGGTAGCGGGGACGTACACGTTCCAGTCCGCCTGGCCGACGATGGGCAGGTGAATGCGCTCGCCGTCGCCCACGATCATGTCGCAGCAGCGGGTCTGACCGGCCTTGGCCTTGGCGGCGTAGCGGACGGTGATCTCGTAGGTGCCGGCGGTATCCACCACCACGGTGAAGACGATGCGGCCGTCAGCGAACTTGCCGTTGGAGCGGGTGGAGGGCTGCAGGCCCAGCACGCCCTTATCGGAGGATTCGCCGCCCTTGAACTGGGGGTTCATGTCGTTCAGATGGGCATACTCGGCGTCCACGGCCAGGATGCGGCCCTCGTCAGCGGAAGCGGCGATGAACTCCCAGGCCAGGAAGTCCACATTGATGGCCTTGTAGGTGCTGTTGTCGAAGCCCTCGACGTTCTTGAGGGTCAGGGTGTTCATGCCGGCGGACAGGTATACGGTGACCTTCGCGTCGACGTAGATGTTCCAGTCCGCCTGGCCGACGATGGGCAGGTGGATGCGTTCGCCGTCGTTGACGATCAGGTCGGCGCAGCGGGTCTGGCCCTCCTTGGCCTTGGCGGCGTAGCGGACGGTGATCTCGTACGCACCGGCGGTGGTGACCTCCACGGGGAACATCAGGTAGCCGTCGGCGAAGCCTTCGCCTTCAGCGGCGTACTGCAGGCCGATGCAGCCACGCTCGGTGGATTCGCCGCCCTTGACCTGGGGACTCATGTTGGCCAGGCCCATCATGGCCGCGTCCACGGCGAGGATGGAGCCGGACTCCGGCGCAGCCTCCTCCGCCAGCACGGGCAGGCAGGACAGCAGCATCAGCACGGACAGCAGCAGGGATACGAGCTTCTTCATGGGATCGTCTCCTTTTCACTTTTTTGCAGCGTGATGGTCGCTTGCATAACGGGTGCTTTGTATCATCTATTATAACGGATGATGCCGTGTTTTGCAAGGGGAACATGCAAAAAGGGACTGCCGTGGGGGACAGTCCCGGAGGGGTTATTCTGCTTCGACGAGCTGGTGGGGGAGGTTGTTTTCCTTTGCGTAGGCTTCGGCGTAGGAGCCGGGTGTGACATGCAGCGTAACGGCGGATGAAGTGGGCTCGAATGAGAAATCTCCGATCTCGGTTACGCTGGCAGGGACGTAGATTTCGCGAAGTGAATCGCAGCGTGTGAAGGCATTTTGGCCGATGATGGTGAGATTATCCGGCAGCTGGACGTTTTCCAGCGCTGTGCAATTGTAAAACGCCATCGGCGTGACATCCGTCATGCCTTCGGGCAGGGTGACGTGGGTGATCGTGCTGTTTCTGGCGAAGCATACGCCTACGCTGCTGACCGTGCGGCCCTCCAGCGCACCGGGGACGATGATCCGCGCTTCGGTGCCGTTGTAGCTCTCCAGGCGGACGGTGCTGTCCGGC
>JBGVOA010000377.1:0-5583 GCA_045126095.1 Christensenellales bacterium
CACGGGGATGCGTTTCTCCACATGAATGGCAGCGCCTCCTGCAAAGCCGGTGGCGGCCTTCAGCGCCCGGGCAGCGCGCAGGGCCAGGTGCTTCTCGTCCGCCGGAAGAAGGGGCGTGCCGCCGCAGGTGAGGCTCACCTCATCCGCCGGGGAGAGGGTCACCGTGTCGCAGAGGGTCACGGGCTGCATCAGCATGTCCATCAGGTGGTAGCCGTCCTCGCGCTGGCCGAGGATGTCAAGCGTCCAGTTGATCTTCGCGCGGGCTTCGATGCGCATGGGAAGCACCTCCAAAGTTGATTCCCCCTCATGATAAGTCAAATTACATGATTGTGCAAGCGTGAATTGTGTGCTATAATGAAAATTGGTTACGAAGGAGGCTATGAAAATGGCAAATGAAGTAAAGCCCGTGCTGGTGACGCTGATGAGTCAGGCCCGCACCGCCACGGAGGAAGACGCGCCCATGCGCCTGCGCTGCGCCGGGCAGCTGCGACAGACCGCTGGCGGCTACATGCTGCGCTACCAGGAGGTGCAGACGGACGAGGACAGCGGCGAGACCATTGCGCAGGACGTGATCCTGGCCCTGCAGCCCGACCGGGTGACAATGACCCGCCTGGGCGCCTACGGCACCACGCTGGTGTTCGTCAAGGACCGCCGCTTTGAGGGCGCGTACCGCACGCCCTTCGGCGATCTGGGCCTGGCGCTTTTCCCCACGCAGGTCAACGTGCAGCTGGGGGAGAACAGCGGCAGCGTCCACCTGGAATATCAGCTGGATATGCAGGGCAGCTACGCCGCCGTGCAGGTGATCGACGTGACCTACACCGCCGAGGGCGCATGCTGAGGGAGCTCAGGGCCCAGGTGAACGCGCTGCTGGCGGACACGCCCGTCCGCCGCAAGCCTGCGCTGCGCCGCAGCGACGCGCCGGGAGCCCTGCTGGCCACCGATCTGCCCTATGCGGCGGAGGAAACGGCCACGGCGGACTTCATCGCGCGGGCGGAGGCAGCCCAGTGGCGCGTCCGCCTGACGGAGAACGGCTGGCTGCTGCTGGACAGGCCCGTGCCCATGCCTGATGCGCCGGTGATTGCGGACTATCAGGGCGAGTGCGGCTGCTGCCTGTGGCTGCTGCGGCAGCACCCGGAAAACGGGGACGCGGCGGAAATGATCCGCCAGCTCGTGCGGGCGCAGGAAAAGGGCCCGGCGGAAATCGAGCGCTTCTGCGGGGCGCTGCATGCATCCCTGGCGGCGATGCTGCGCCGGGGAGAAGCGCTGCCTGGCGGCCTCGCACCTTACCTTGCCGCCGCGTATCAGACGATCATGAATGGGAGGGCGCAAGGATGATCATCCGCTGCATCGGACATGCCGAGTTTTTGCTGGAGCTGGAAAACGGAATGCGCATCGTGATCGACCCCTATGACGCAACCTGCGGCTATCCGGTGATTCCGGTGGCGGCGGACGCGGTGCTGGTCAGCCACGGTCACCACGATCACAGCGCAGTGGAGAACGTGAAGGGCGCAGCCGTCCGCGTGGACGCGCCGGGCGAATACGACCTGGGCGACGGCGTGACGCTGACGGCCATCGAGGCGGACCATGACGACGCGGGCGGCACCAAGCGCGGAAAGACGTTGCTGTACCGCCTGCGGGCCGAGGGCCTGACGGTGATGCACCTGGGTGATCTGGGGCACATCCCCACCCAGACGCAGCTGGATGCGCTGGGCCCGGCGGACGTGCTGATGATCCCCGTGGGCGGCTACTACACCATTGACGCGCCCACAGCCGTGCAAGTGGCAGAGAAGCTCCGCGCCCGCGTGACGCTGCCGATGCACTACAGGACCTCCGCCAATGCGGATTGGCCCATCGAAGGCGTGGAGAGCTACACGAAGCTGATCGACCAGCCGGCGGAATTCCTGGATCTGCTGCGGGTCGCCAGGGGCGATCTGTCCTGTCAGCCCAGGCATGCGGTGCTCAAGCCCGTCAGCCTGCGCTGATACCACAAGCCAATGCGGCGGACGGTGCGTATCATGCGTCCGCCTCTGAAATATGAAGGAGGACGATACCATGGGCAAGAAGGTCGGCAAGCTGATCAAGGCGGCGCGCACGGAGGCGGACATGACCCAGGAGGCGCTGGCTCGCAAGGTGAAGGGCGTTTCTGCTAATGACATCAGCCTGGCGGAGCGCGGGGAAAAGGATCTGACCCAGGAGCAGCTTAAGCTCATCGCCAAGGCGACGGGCGTGACCCAGGCTTCGCTGCTCAACGCGGCCAAGGAGGAAAAGGGCGCGACGGGCAGCAAGTCCACCACGAGCACCAAGAAGAGCACGTCAACCACCAAGAAGACCACCGCGACGACCGAAAAGAAGGCCAAGACCCCCAGCAATGCCAACACCTCCATGAAGGTGACCAGCACGGAAAAGAAGCTGATCGAGGCCTACCGCCTGGCGACCTCGGACAACAAGAAGCGTGCCATGAGCGTTCTCAAGGGCGAGGAGACCGACATCGCCAACGTGGTGGAGGACGTCCTGGAGGATCTGGTCGGCGGGCTGCTGAAAAAGTGAACCACATCCGGCACGGCGCAACCTGCTGTGCCGGATTTTTCTGCCTATTTGCAAAGAAAATAAAAAAGTTGCGAAAATTTCAAAAAAGCTGTTGACAAACCTTCAAAGCTGTGGTAGTATATACAACGTTGACGGCACACAAGCCTGAAACGAAAAGAACATGGGATTATAGCTCAGTTGGTTAGAGCGCCACGTTGACATCGTGGAGGTCATAGGTTCGAGCCCTACTAATCCCACTTACGCCGCAAGCCTTGTAATGATAGGTTTGCGGTTTTTCTTTCATTCAACAGGTCAATGTCATCACGACTTTTTATGACACCGTGCGTAAAATATCTGCACGGGGCATAATAGATAGTTGTCTGCCAGACTGACCGTAAGAGGTGAACACCATGTGCGGACGCTTTTACATTGCAGAAGAGGACAAAGCCGAGGAACTGCAGCGGATCATTGATCTGATGAACCGGAAATATAATGGTAATCCCGGCATCAAAACCCAGGGTGAGATCCGGCCGACGGATACCATCATGACCATCGCCAACGGCCGGTCGATGCAGCAGGGCGTGTTTGCCATGCGCTGGGGCTACACCATGCCCGATGGCAAGCCCATGTTCAACGCGCGGAGCGAAACGGCAGCGATGAAGCCCCTGTTTGCGGACGGCATGAAGCAGCGGCGCTGCCTGATTCCGGCGACGTGCTATTTTGAATGGGAGAAGCGCGGAAATCAGAAGATCAAGCATGCCATTGCCACCCAGGGGATGGAGATGATCTACCTGGCGGGCATCTATCGCCGTGAAGACAATCAGGCGGCATGTTCCATCCTGACGCGGGAAGCGGCGGAATGTGTGGCCCATATCCACCATCGGATGCCGGTGATGCTCCCGGCAGAGGCAATCCCGGACTGGCTCAACCCGCGCTATGATGCGGTGGAGGTGCTTCGGGCGGCACAGACCAATATGAATTTCACACCGGTGTGAACAGGGCGGGACATCCCGCCTTTTTTCGTGGTATCAACCCTTGCGTTCCACAAACCATCGGCCGGGTATGTGGCTGCCGTAATCCACATTGTGCTCGAAGAACAGATAGGTGATCTGCCCGCCCAGGCGGATGGTGTAGCGGTCGCCCTGCCCACCGGCGCGGGCAGCAAAAGCCGGGCGGACGTCTATCACGCGGTCTATCTCGTAATGGGTGCCATCCTCCCAGAGAATGCTGGTGGGATGCATGCGGCCGGTGTCGTCAAAATCCACGCTGACTTGCACATAGGTCTTAATGGGGGAGGGGGAAGTCATAAGGAATCACCTCTGAGAACGATTGTTCCTGTATATTGTACCATGAAGAGGGCGATGTGTAAAGAGGAATGGCAGAATTTACGCAAACAAATATTCGATGTTCGCTTTACATGTATCGCAGAACGTGGTATGCTGTTCAATGGAGGAACAAATGTTCTTGTGATGGAGGCGTGATCATGGCTGAAATTATACTGCACAGCGACCTGAACTGTTTTTATGCGTCCGTGGAAATGAATGAGAATCCTGCCTTGAAAGGCAAGGCTGTTGCTGTGTGCGGAAGCACCGAGGATCGGCACGGCATTGTGCTGACGGCGTCTTATCCAGCCAAGCGAATGGGCGTGAAGACCGGCTCGGCCAACTGGCAAGCGCGTCAGGCGTGTCCGGGGCTGATTTGTGTGCCGCCCCGGTATGAGATGTACATCAAGTACTCCAAGATCGTCCGACGGATTTACGCGGAGTACACCGACGCCATCGAGCCCTTCGGCATGGATGAAAACTGGCTGTCCCTCCCATATGGCGGAGGAGACGTAGAGGGATTTGGTCGGCAGATTGCGGAGGAAATCCGTCGGCGGGTGAGGGAAGAGACCGGGCTGACGGTGTCCATCGGCGTGTCGTTCTCGAAGGTGTTTGCCAAGCTCGGCAGCGATTTGAAGAAGCCGGATGCGGTCACGGTGATCAGCAAGGAAAATTTCCGGGAGAAGATCTGGCCGCTTCCGGTGTCGGAGCTGCTCTATGTGGGCCCTGCAACAACCCGCAAACTGATGAAGATGAACATCCACACCATCGGCGCGCTGGCCAACTGTGCGCCGGAGCTGCTCAAGCAGTGGCTGGGCGTCAACGGGCTGATGCTGTGGCGCTTTGCCAACGGGGATGATCATGCGCCGGTGATGCCAAAGGAATTTGTTGCGCCCATCAAGAGCGTTGGTCACGGCACGACCTGCGTTTGTGATCTGGATTCCGAATATGCCGTCTGGCGGGTGCTGTATGAGCTGGCCCAGGATGTGCAGCACCGCCTGCGCAAGCATGAGCTGTGCGCCCGGGGTGTGCAGATTACGGTGAAGGACAACGACCTGGACTACCGGCAGTATCAGGCGCCGCTGCCGTTTCCGACGCAGAGCCCGCTTGACCTGGCAACAGCAGGATTTGACTTGTTCCGCCAGCGGTATACTTGGCACAAGCCTGTTCGGGCGCTGACCATTCGCGGGATCAACCTGGCGCCCATCCATCAGCCGCTGCAGCTGGACTTGTTCAATGACGCCGAGCGCCGGGAACGCCGCCGCGCGCTGGACAACTGCGTGGATGATCTGCGCAGCCGGTTTGGTTATGGGGCGATCTGCGCGGCTTCCCTGATGGGGCACAACGACCTGGCGCAGGACAAGTGCGAGCTGGTGGTGATGCCGGGGATGATGTATCGTTGAAAAAAACAGCCTGCTCTCTGCTGAGAGAGAACAGGCTGAAGCATCACGCAGGAACGACGCATTGCAGGTTTAAAGCATAGGTTCGGGCCTTGCTGATCCCACTGAAAAACCTCGGAGCAAAAGTTTCGGGGTTTTGCTTTGCTGCGCAATTCGGTTGAATTTCTCTGCGCAGCGGGTGCATAGCCCCCAATAACAGCCCCCTTGAGGCCATTGTTCTCAAGGGGGCATTGTGTGCGGTCAGATCCTTTCTCCGGTGGCCTGCATATACACGGCCAGCATCCTGGCGATGAAGAACATGATGGCGTATTCATCGTCCTGCCAGATGCGCAGAT
>JBGVOA010000378.1:0-2102 GCA_045126095.1 Christensenellales bacterium
ACGGAGGCGGTGCCTAGCGCCGTGGCGGCCATGGTAGGCATGATCCCCGAGGGCCTGATGCTGCTGACCAGCGTGGCCATGGCCGTGGGCGTGGTGAAGCTGGGGCGGCGCAAAACGCTGGTGCAGGAGCTCTACGGCATCGAGACCCTGGCCCGGGCGGACGTGCTCTGCCTGGACAAGACCGGCACGCTGACCACGGGCCGGATGCAGCTGGAAGCGCTCATCCCCGCCGATGCGGACGAGAATGGCCTGCGGGCGGCGCTCTCCCGCTTCCTGGGCGCGATGGACGAGAAGTCCACCACCCTGGAGGCGCTCAGGGCTGCGATCCCCGGCGGGCAGGAGGAGCCGACCGCAACGCTGCCCTTCTCCTCTGCGCGCAAAAAATCTGCGGCAGCCTTTGCGGACGGCGTCACGCTGATCCTTGGCGCGCCGGATTTCGTGCTGACGAAGGAGCAGCTGTCCCCCTGGAAAGAGTGCATTTCAGCCCTCACAGCGGACGGCTGCCGCGTGCTGGCGCTGGCGCAATGCCGTCAGCCGCTGCGGGAAGGTGCGGAGATTGCGGCGGAAACGCTGCTGGGCCTGTGCGTGCTGCGGGACGAGCTGCGTCCCCATGTGCGGGAGACCCTGCACTACTTTGCCCAGCAGGACGTGACGGTGAAGGTCATCAGCGGCGATGATCCCCGCACGGTGGCGGCTATTGCCCGTCAGGCGGGGCTGGAGGGCGAGGCGGCGGACGCGTCCGCTCTCACCGATGAAATGCTGGAGGAGGCCTGCGAGCGGTACACCGTGTTCGGGCGGGTCACTCCTGTGCAGAAAAAGCTGCTGGTGGAGGCGCTGAAGAAGCGCGGCCATTCCGTGGCGATGACGGGCGACGGCGTGAATGACATCCCGGCGCTCAAGGCGGCGGACTGCTCCATCGCCATGCCTGGCGGCGCGGAGGCGGCGCGGCAGGTGGCCCAGCTGTCCCTGCTGGAGGGCGATTTTTCCGCCATGCCCCAGGTGGTGGCGGAGGGCCGGCGCGTGATCGGCAACATCACCCGCGCATCCACGCTCTTCCTGGTCAAAACGCTCTATTCCTTTGCCCTGGCGCTGCTGGTGCTCTTCCTGCCGGTGAAGTACCCCTTTCAGCCCATCCAGCTGACCCTGGTGTCCACGCTGACGGTGGGGCTGCCCTCCTTCGTGCTGGCCCTGGAGCCGAATCAGGCGCGGGTGAAGGGCGGCTTCCTGCAAACGGTGCTACTGCGTGCGGTGCCGGGCGCGGCGGCGGTGACGCTCTGCGCGGTGGCGGCGATGCTCTGCCATGGCTTCTTCGGCTGGACGGAGGCGGACTGCTCCACCCTGGCGACCCTGTCCGCCGGTGTGGTGGGCGTATTGATGCTGCTGACAGTCTGCCTGCCCCTGACGCGGACGCGGGCAGCGCTGGTCACGGCGGTGGCGGCGGCCTTTGTGGGCGCGGTGCTGCTGCTGGGCGAGATCTTCTGCCTGACACGGCTGACCTATCTGGAATGCCTGGCCCTGGTGGCGCTGATCGCGGCGGCCATCGGCGTGCTGGCTGGCATGACTTTCCTGATGCGCCGCCGGATTGCCCGGCGCGGCTGACGATACAAAAAGCGCATCCCCTGACCTTTGCGGGCCGGGGGATGCGCTTTGCATTGCTTATACGGGTCATTCGTTGACGGTGAAGGGGACGCTCCACACCTTCTGGCCGTTGAAGAAGAGGGTCACATCATACTCGCCGGTGGGAATGCCGCCATAGTAATCCTGCAGGAGGGCGAAGTAATCGTCCACCGGGATGAAGCCCCACACCGGGATGGCCGAAACGCCATGGTGCAGCTCCAGGTTGCCGGAGAAGATCACGTCGCTGAAGCCGTTCGGGGCCTCCACAGCGATCTGGAAGGCGTAGCGGCGGGTGCGGGCGAGGGGGGAGTAGGTCAGGCGCAGGTACAGGCCGTGCTCGGTCTCGTTCTCCTGGGCGATCTCGCTGGCGGAGAAGGCGGTCTTCTTCCGGGTGCTGCGGTCGATGCGCTGGGTGGGCTTCAGGCGGATCTTTGCGCCGATTTCGCGGTCCGTGCCGGGCACGGCGGCGAAGTAGGTGATCTCAT
>JBGVOA010000379.1:0-2435 GCA_045126095.1 Christensenellales bacterium
GTCATGGCCGCATCCAGCTGCCACGGGGACTTCTCCAGCCCGCTGAGCATCGCCACGCCCAGGGTGATGGTGCTCTCGGTGCGCTCCAGGCTGCGCTGCTCCAGGCGGAACAGCTCGCCGAAGACCACGCGGTCGCATACCAGCGCGCCGGGGGTGTCCACGCCCTGCAGGAGCTCGGTTTTCAGGCTTTCCAGGCTCTGCTGCAGGTTGCGTCCGCTCTGCAGCATACGGGTGTAGTATTCGTCCAGCGCCTGGGTGGGATCATCCGCCGCCGCATGGAGCTCGGAGGCGTACTGATACTGCTGCAGCGCCTCGCTCTCCCGGCCGGAATGCACCAGCGCGTCCATCAGGCGCATATTGAGGGTGCTGCTCAGGGGATCCGCGTCCAGCGCCTCGCGGCAGATGCTCACCATCTGCTGGGTGCGGCCCGCGTCCTGCAGCTTCTGCAGCGCCTCCTCCACCACGTTCAGGTAGAGGTTGTGCAGCGCGTCCGCCCGCTTCTGCATCCATTCCGGCTGCTCCTGATCGCGCAGGAGACGGCCGCTGTACAGCCCCATCATCCGGCGGAAGCTGCGGGCCTGCAGGTCGTTTTCCACATCAATGCGGCCGTGCAGCTCCTCGGCCAGGGCGAGGAACTCCTCCACGTCCACCGACACATTGGGCTGGGTCTCCCACATATAGCCGCCGCGGACGGTTTTCAGGCACGCGCCCAGCGCCGGGCTGACCTGTGCCAGCAGCGTGCGCAGGCGGCTGATGAGCGTCTTCAGCGCGCTCTCGGGGCGGACGGCGTCGCTATCGGGCCACATGGCGCGGGTCAGGGCCTGGGTGGTCTCCATATGGCCCCGGTTGAGGATCAGGTACTGCATCAGTTGGATGCCCTTGGGCGAGTGCGCCAGCACATCGGTCATGGGTTTGCCGTCCACATCCACGTGGAAGCTGCCCAGCAGCCGCAGCCGGATTGCGCTCATCGGATCAAATCCTTCCTTCGGTAGAATGCTACCATTATAACACAAATCATGGGAAACGGCAAGGGCTGGGAATGGATTGGATGCGGCTGATGGTCAGTGCCGGCAGATCCCTCAAATCAGCCCGATGACATAATCGGCCCAATTATCCTCATTGATTCCTTCGAGCCTGGCATAAACTTCCGGGGCATGGCGCTTGGCGCACATCAGCAGGGATTCATAGGTGATGTCATGTCTGCTTCCGGGGCTTACCGTGCCGGGACGGAAGGTTATGTCCGAGAAAAACCATATTTCCCGAAAGGGCGTCCCGGTCTTTGTATCCAGGTAAAACCGGTGCTCGTAATGGCAGAGAGGGCCCCTGTTCGATGCATCCTCAGACACGGTGAACAGTTCGATGTGCTCTTTCTCTGTCATATTCTATTCTCCTTTTGCACAGCAGGGAGCCGCCTCCGGTACCGGAAGCGACTCCCTTTGCGGTATTACTTCTGCTGATTGGGCCTGTTGGCGCGGCTGCGCTGCTGATGATCGAGGATCTTCTTGCGCATGCGCAGGGACTTGGGGGTGATCTCCAGCAGCTCGTCGTCGTCGATGAACTCCAGGCACTCCTCCAGGGAGAGGGGGTGCACGGAGATCAGGCGCATCGCGTCCTCGGAGGCGGAGGCATTGCGCATGTTGGTGACGTGCTTCTGCTTGCAGACGTTGACAGCCAGGTCCATGTTGTGGGCGTTCTGGCCGCAGATCATGCCCATGTAGACCTCCTGGCCCGCGCCGATGAAGAGCGTGCCGCGCTCCTGGGCGTAGAACAGGCCGTAGGAGGTGGAGGTGCCGGTCTCGAAGCAGATCATCGCGCCGGCGGAACGGTGGGGGATGTCGCCCTTCACCGGCTCATAGCGCTCAAACACGGAGGACATGATGCCCTCGCCGCGAGTGTCGGTCATGAATTCGCTGCGGTAGCCGAACAGGCCACGGGACGGCACCAGGAACTCCAGGCGCACGCGATCCAGGCCGGACATGCTTTCCAGAATGCCGCGGCGGCGGCCGATCTTCTCAATGACAGCACCGGCGCTGGCCTGGGGGGTATCCACCACCAAACGCTCGATGGGCTCGCACTTCACGCCGTCGATCATCTTGTAGATGACCTGGGGCTTGGAAACCGCGAACTCATAGCCCTGGCGGCGCATGTTCTCAATCAGGATGGACAGGTGCAGCTCGCCGCGGCCGCAGACCTCAAAGGCGTCGGTGGAGTCGGTGTCGTTCACGCGCAGGGACACGTCCGTCTGCAGCTCGCGCATCAGGCGGGCGCGCAGGTGACGGCTGGTGACGTACTGACCCTCGCGGCCGGCGAAGGGGGAGTCGTTGACCTGGAAGGTCATGGTCACGGTGGGCTCGGAGATCTTCACGAAGGGCAGGCCCTCGATGCAGGAGGGGTCGCAGACGGTGTCGCCGATGGAGATGTTCTCCGCGCCGGAC
>JBGVOA010000380.1:0-2110 GCA_045126095.1 Christensenellales bacterium
ACACCGCCATCCGGCTCTATGAGTTGTCCGTATCCTGCAAGTGCCGCATCCGTTCCGGCGGATGGTGGTCGCCGTGGTATGTGCAGCGGCTGCGCGAAGACGTGTCGGAGCTGTGGCGGCTCTTCCGTGCGCTGCCGGAACCCCGGCCGACCCAGGTCGACAGGCCGATGCGCCTGATATTGCAGGCACTGGGCAGCCAGCTTTGCGGCTTCCGGCATGACAAGGAGTACATCACCCGGCTTTTCTTCGCCCTGCACAATCTGCCCCGAGCATATCTGCCGGAGGAGCACCCCATGCGCATCAGCGAGGAGGACGCGCTGGCGTATTCCCGCTCCTGGCTGGAACAGGCCAATATCCACATCGAATAAACACAACGCCCGCTGCATCGCAATGACGCAGCGGGCCTGTTCATATCAATCGCACATACTGGAAACCAGACGGGCATCAGTACCCCCCGCTCATCTCCGTCAGGTCGGTGACTTCGCAGAGCGTACCCTCAGCAAAACGCTTCTCAGCCTCCTCCATGATCTTCGCCGTGGCGGAAACGCCGCAGCGGCTCGCGCCCACGGCACGGGCGGACAGCACGGTGTCCAGGTCGCGGATGCCGCCGGAGCCCTTGACGCGCACGTTGGCGGACACAGCGGCGCGCATCAGCTTCAGGTCGTCGATGGTGCAGCCCTTGGAGCCATAGCCGGTGGAGGTCTTGACGAAGTCCGCGCCGGCGGCCTCGGCCAGCTTGCAGCAGGTGATCTTCTGCTCGTCGGTCAGGTAGCAGGTCTCCAGGATGACCTTCAGGATCGCGCCCTTCTCATGGGCAGCGTCCGCCAGGAGCTTGATCTCGTTCTTGACGTACTCGGTGTCGCCGGCGATCATCTTGCCGATGTTGATGACCATGTCCAGCTCGGTGCAGCCTTCCTCCAACGCCAGCTTGGCCTCGGCAACCTTGATGGCGGTCTCGTGGCTGCCGTGGGGGAAGCCGATGACGGTGCAGACCTTCACGTCGGAGCCGGCCAGCATCTCGGCCAGAATCGGCACATCGCAGGGACGGGCGCAGACGGAGGCGCAGTCGTACTTCAGGGCCAGCTCGCAGCCCTTGCGGATGTCAGCCTCGGTCAGGAAGGGCTGCAGGGTGGAATGGTCGAGCATCTTGGCGATGTCATGGGGCGTGATGGACATGGGAGTTCCTCCTTTTATGTAATTCGGAATTCGGAATGCGGAATTCGGAATTTGATTTGTGGGACTATTTCGCCATCCGGCTGTGAAATCCCTGCTTGACGGTGTTGTATCCCGCGTGTTATCATCACAAAAACGCGAGGAGGCGACACCTATGGCCGAATCCTTTCTGACGCTGATGGCGGATTACTGCGAGGCGGATCAGCAGCGCATGTCCGCCTGGTACGACGCACTGCAGGAGGCAGGCTTCCGGGGCGAACAGACCCCCGGCCTCAACCACCACATCAGCCTGGCGACCTTCCGGCTGGATGAAGAAGCAGAGGCCATCGCGCTGACGAAGGCCGTTGCAGTCCGTTTCGCGCCGGTGGACGTGGCCATCCGCCATGTGGGCGTGTTCCCCGGCGGCAAGGTGCTCTTCGCTGCGCCGGATATGTCGCCGGAGCTGGTTGCCCTGCAATCCGCCTGCGCTGACGGCCGTCCGCTGAACGGCTATGCCTGGACGCCCCACACCACCATGCTCATGGACGAGCCGGAGACCATCGGCCGCGCGTTGCCCGTGCTGATGCAACATTTCACGCCGCTCATGGCGAAGATCGATCGGCTGCACCTGTGCGCCTTCTGGCCCACGCGGGAAATTCTCACGATTGATCTGACCGGACGGGAATAATCTACCAGGCCGCTTCGTTCTATCAACAAAGGAGCTGATACGATGAAGCGGCTTTTGCTTTGCCTGCTCTTACTGATGCTGGCCCTCCCCGCCCAAGCCGAAACCGGAGAATACACCGGGCGCATCCGGGAAGACATGCCCCTGCTGACCGTCACCGTCACGCAGGAAGGCGAATTTGACCCTGACGCACGCCATCCGTATACGTTGGCGGCGCACATCACATCGGCGGACGGGAGCCTCGCGCAGGAGATCGTCTGGCAGTCCAACGAA
>JBGVOA010000381.1:0-3606 GCA_045126095.1 Christensenellales bacterium
GTGTGCAGGAAGACTGTTTTTCCGGGAATCTGCTCCTCTAAAGAGCGGAGAAGCGCAGAACCGATGCCTTTAATCTTTGCATCAGGGTCTGCTGCAAGAAAAATGATTTCACCGTCAGGTTTATTCTGCTGCAGATAATGATCCAGCTGAGCTTTTACTGTATCCTCATATAATCCGGCGCCACCCCTGAAAAAGAGCTTCTGGATCGCGTCGATAGCCTTCACATAAATCTTCTCGTACCACACCTGATGCACTTTTTTCTCTCCGTACACCTCCGCCAGAAGCACGCCGACAAATTCATTGTCAGCGTAAGCAGCATAGACATGCGTTGCACGGTTCATCTCAAGATACCAGAAATATCTGCCATATGCATTAAGGAGAAAAGGACTATTCAGGTACCAGTCGAAATGCATGCCTTTAATAGCAAACTGAATGGCTTTGCTGTAATCACTTTGATCTATATTCCGGATTTCAATACTCACATTCATCACCTCTGTGCCTTTTCGCCGTATGCATTGCATCAGTATTATAGCATACGGCAAAACGAATTGATAGACGAACAGAGTTACAAATACCGCCAGTTTGGTTGAACCTTCAGATACGTCACATTACCCGTCCACGAAATGGTACTGCTTCCGGGCGGCAGGGTCGGAAAGTCGCCGCTCATACAGCTGTTCATGGATTCACTGCCGGAATAGCACTCCTGCAGAACGGAATCAATTGTGATTTCACCGTTCACATCGGCCAGCTCTACGATGGTCATGTCCACGATCAGCGTGATCTCTCCGCTGCCGGTCACAGTGATGAGCGGCTCAGACGGCACATTGCCGGGATTCTGTATGGTGACGTATCCGCTTGAACTGCCAGAAGCAGGTTGGATATTCATAGGTGTGCCATCCGCTTCGTACCAGAAAGGCTTGCAGCGGAAGTTGACAGCAAAGGTACGATGCGGATTGCCGCGCAGGATTTTCTCGAAGGGAATCTGATTGACCACCCGTGCATGATAAAAGCCACCGTCGCGGTTTGCGAAGGTGACTGTGCCAGAGCCGCGCAGCCATGCGCATACATCCGGGATGCGGTCGGGATCAGCAATAATGCAGGTGGCAGTCAGAACCAGATCATCATATACATAATCGCCTTCCGTCGTGGTCAACGCCCCGCTCCTGCCGGGAATATTGGTAAAGGTCACGCGCTCGTTTGGCATGGTGTACGGCGGCTGTTCCAGCACATGGACACCCATGTCGGTGCTACGTATGCCATTCCAGATAAACCAGTCGTTCAAGGGAAACTCCTTTCCAGCACGACAAAGCGCTGCCCATCTCTGGACAGCGCTCCGGTGTCGTGTGCTTAGTCGATTCTGCGGATGCGGTCAAAGCCGTAGAGTGCCGCAAGGTCATGCCCGCAGGCATCTCGCGGTACGGGTCGCTCATCTGCTCCAGTACCACCGTGCAGCCAGCCGGGTATTGCTCCCGGAGACTTGCCAAAACCTCCGGTCGGATGGTCATGGAAAACATCGCCGTTCCTCCTTCCCTTGTCGGTTGTGGACATTAACGCTCTTGTCTGGCAGAAAGTCAAGTCAATTTATTCAGGCCATACGCAGGCCCTTGCCACGCTGCTGTCTGCGCGTTAGCGTGGCGATCTCGGTCGCCAGCGCATAAATATCCTGCTCGTCCCGGACGGTAAAGGTGTTCCCGGTAAAGGTGACATGGCTGTCCTGATGATACGTTTTCTGATTGGTCGTGGCATTGTTGATGATTGCGCCCTCGCGGGCTTCATCTGTGAGATAGCGGGCGGCGTTGCGGATCACACGTGCCTGTTCCTTGCTTTCTTTTAACACACCCTGTCCGAAGCCGCGCATCGTCATAACACCCACCTCGTCCTCGAAAACCTCAGAAGGACTGTGGATTTTGAGCTCGGATTTCGCTGCGTTGACGGCAGCACGGGCAGCAGAGCGCATGGCGGAGATCACACCGGAGCGACCGGCATTGATACCGGCCTTCAGACCGGCCATGGCATTCACGCCTGCGCTGCGCAGGGTAGTGGAAGTGAGATTTGCATTGATCGCGCTCTTTACATTGGAAGCTACCATGCTGCCGGTCGTGCCCATGCCGTAGCCGATCATGGCATCTGCAATGCCCTGCATACCGGCTGTGCCATAGGCAGCCAGCAGCGTAACAGGAAATGCAGCGGAGATGGCTGCTTCGACGTTCGTTGCGGCGGTTGCAGCATCCGTGGTGAAGTCATGCGCACTCATGCCGGTGCCGATACCGGCAGCAACATAATCACCCACAGGCTTTACACGCTCGGAGGGCGAATTGATTTGCAGCGCCTTGTTCAGCGCCGTTTCAAGGTTGGCAGCGACAGTTTCGGCGTCGCTGTCCCAGCCTGCCTCTGTCATGCCCTGTGCCACACCTTCAAGGATGTGCGCACCGGTTTCGGTGGTATCAAGGCCGTTGAGGAAATCTACAATGGCCTGCAGGTTGGAAATATCCTCCTCGGATACCTGCTTGCCCTGCATGATTGCAGCGACCATTTCTCCTACATAGGCAGAAAGCTCTGCCACAGTCTGGGAGTTAAAGTCGTTGCGCATGCTTTGGTCGAGCACACCATGATTGGTGCTTTCACCGCGCAGAGTTGCCCAGAACTTCTGCCAGCTATTGTAATCCAGCGTTTTGGTGTAGGAGTTGATGCGATTGACAGCGGAGCCGATCATGTCCATCGTGGTCGCGGGCATCACGCCAGCCCACATACCGGCTGCGGTCACGCCCAGCTTATCTACCTCGTCTACAAGAGGAGAGATGGCATCGATGGCTTCCTGCGTACCCGTGACCTGCGGGGAGATCAGGATATGCATCGTGCCATCCTCGTCCATGGTAGCGATGGTATCGGCGGTAATCGCACCTTCCGGCACGGCAGTAATGGGGATTTCGATGCCATCCTGCCAGACTTTGAGCTTTCCGCTGGCGCTCAGCGCGTTAAGTTTATCCTCATCCACCTCGCCCAAGCGCACAGGGACTTCCACGCTCAGACCGCTGTTTTCCTGAAAATCCTGATAGGTCAGGAACTCATAGCCGGTGATCTGCACCTTGGTAGTGAGAATCGGCGGGTTCAGGCCCTCTGCCTGCACATACTCGGTGATCTGTGCCACAACCTCTGCTTTCAGAGCAGTTTTGTCGCAGTTGGCGGCTTCCGCATAGGCTGTGACCATAGCATCTACCTGCGCATCGGACACCTTGCTCAGATCAACATTTTCAGAAAGCAGATACTCCGTAACGATTGCAGCCACATCCGCAGGCGTGAGTGCTGTGGTCAGCGCACCGCCTTCGATTTCCTGATAGGCCATGACAAAGGCTGTCACGCCATCAGGGGCTAGGCCGGAAATATCCACGCCCTGTTCTTCTGCGTAATTGGTGACATAAGCCACAACATCGCTGGGCTTGAGTAGAGACACATCCGCGCCTTCTGTCAGCTCCTGATATCCCGCCACAAAGCACGACGCGATTTCAGGCGTCAGCCCGGACACATCTGCGCCTGTGGTGACCTCTGCATACTTTTCAACATAGGCAATCACGCCCTGTGGCGTAAGATGTACTGTGTCCGCGCCTT
>JBGVOA010000382.1:0-4489 GCA_045126095.1 Christensenellales bacterium
TTGCGGCGGCTGTTGAAGTAGCAGCGGCCGGTCTGGTTCTCGTTGATCCAGTTGCGGGCGAAGGTGCCGTCCTGGATGTCGTTCAGCACAGCCTTCATGTTGGCCTTGGTCTGCTCGTAGGGGATCACGCGGGGGCCGGAAACGTACTCGCCGTACTCAGCGGTATCGGAGATGGAGTAGTTCATCGCAGCGACGCCGCCCTTGTTGATCAGGTCGATGATCAGCTTCATCTCGTGGATGCACTCGAAGTAGGCGTTCTCGGGCTGGTAACCGGCTTCCACCAGGGTCTCGAAGCCGCAGCGCATCAGTTCGACCACGCCGCCGCACAGAACCGCCTGCTCGCCGAACAGGTCGGTCTCGGTCTCCTCGTTCATCGTGGTCTCCATGATGCCCGCGCGGGCGCCGCCGATGCCGGCGATGTAAGCCAGCGCGATGTCCCAGGCATGGCCGGTGGCGTCCTGCTCAACGGCGACCAGGGAGGGCACGCCCTTGCCAACCACATACTGGCTGCGGACGGTGTGGCCGGGGCCCTTGGGGGCAGCCATGAACACGTCCACGCCCTTGGGGGGCGCGATCAGCTTGTAGCGGATGTTGAAGCCGTGAGCGAAGGCGATGGCCTTGCCCTCGGTCAGGTAGGGCAGGATGTCCTGGTTGAACATGTCGGCCTGCTTCTCGTCGTTGATGAGGATCATGATGATGTCAGCGCGCTTGGTCAGCTCGGGAACGGTCATGACCTCGAAGCCGTCCTTCTCTGCCACGGGCCAGGACTTGCCTTCCTTGCGCAGGCCGATGATGACGTTCACGCCGGAGTCGCGCAGGTTCAGCGCGTGGGCATGGCCCTGAGAGCCGTAGCCGACGATGCCGACCACCTTGCCGTCCAGCTTGCCCAGATCACAGTCCTTCTCGTAATACATTTTTGCCATAGTCGTATTCCCCTTTCACTTTTGTCTGTTCGTCGATGGTATATTGACCACGTTCCAGCGCCACCATACCGGTGCGCACCAGCTCGAGGATTCCAAACTCCTTGAGGAGATTCTGGATAGCTTCGGCCTTGCTTTCGTCGCCGATGACGGCAAGGGTGAGGGAGGCGACCGACACGTCGATGATGGACGCGCGGAAGATGTTGGCGATCTGGATCACTTCGTTGCGGCTCTCGGCGGTGTTCGCCATCACCTTGATGAGCACCAGCTCGCGGCGGATGGCGTGAGCGGGAACCAGCACCTTGACGGAGTGGACACAGATCAGCTTGCGCAGCTGGGAGGCGATGAGCCGCGTCTGATCCTCATCGGCGAGGATCTCGATGGTGATGCGGCTGACGGCGGGGTCGTCGGTGGTGCCCACAGCCAGGGACTCGATGTTGTAGCCCTTGCCGGAGAAGAGGCGGGCCACCCGGGAAAGGACGCCGGACTCGTTGTCAACCAGCACGGCGAGGGTGTGTCGCTCGATGTTAGCCATTTCGGTCAGCTCCTTTCTCAGGAATTCAGCATGAAGTCGGTGATGTGGCTGCCGCCGCCGACCATGGGACGAACCTTCTCGTCCATGTCGATCACGCAGTCGATGACGTAGCCATGGCCACAGGCGAGGGCCTCGTGCAGCGCGCTTTCCAGGTCAGCCACGTTCGTCACCCGCTTGCCGGAGAGCCCGTAGGCCTCCGCCAGCTTCACAAAGTCGGGGGAGCGGTCCAGCATCGTGGAAGCGTAGCGCTTGTCGTAGATCAGCGTCTGCCACTGGCGCACCATACCCAGCACGCCGTTGGTGAAGACCACGTTGATGATGGGCAGGTTGTAGTACTGCTCGGTGGCCAGCTCATGGCAGTTCATGCGGAAGCAGCCGTCGCCGGTGACGTGCAGGACGCACTTATCCGGGAAGGCCGCCTGCGCGCCGATGGCTGCGCCCAGGCCGAAGCCCATCGTGCCGAAGCCGCCGGAGGTCAGCAGCTGGCCGGGATAGTCGAAGTGGAAATGCTGGATGGCCCACATCTGGTGCTGGCCCACGTCGGTGGCGACGATGGTATCCTGCGGGAGGATCCGCGCGATGGAGGACAGCACCTGCTGGGGGGTCAGGTGATCGGTGGCTTCGTCGTACTCGGTCTCCGTCTTGAAGGAGAAGACGTACTTCATCCACTCATCGTTCTGCTTGGGTGTGACCTTCTCCAGCAGCAGCTCCAGCACGCGCTTGGCATCGCCGATGATGTGGTGATCGGTCTGCACGTTCTTGTTGATTTCCGAGCGGTCGATGTCAATCTGCACGATCTTCGCGTTCTGGGCGAAGGTGGAGGGCTTCAGGGCCACGCGGTCGGAGAAGCGGCAGCCGATGGCGATCAGCAGGTCGCAGGCGTCCACGGCCATGTTGGAGGCCTGGGAGCCGTGCATGCCGATCATGCCGGTGACGTGCTTGTCGCGGCCGGCCAGTCCGCCTGCGCCCATCAGGGTCACGGCGGCCGGGGCGTCGATCAGGTTGACGAGCCTGCAGATCTCCTCGTGGGCACGGGCGCGAACCACGCCGCCGCCGCAGATGATGAAGGGCTTCTTCGATGCGGCGATCATCTCCACCAGCTTGTCGATGTCCGCATGATCGGGTTCGGGGGCCTTGAAGTTCTGCGAGGAGCGGGCCATCAGCGCGGCCAGGGAGCCGGCGGAGGCGTGATGGGAGCGGCGCAGGGGCTCGTAATCCGCCTTTTCGGCCGTGACATTCTTGGGAATGTCGATCAGCACCGGGCCGGGGCGGCCGCTGCGGGCGATGGCGAAGGCTTCGCGGACGGTGTCCGCCAGCTTATTCACGTCGCGCACCAGGTAGTTGCACTTGGTGATGGGCATCGTCACGCCGGTGATGTCCACCTCTTGGAAGGAGTCCTTGCCCAGCAGGGACGTTCCCACGTTGCAGGTAATGCACACGATGGGGGCGGAGTCCATATAGGCGGTGGCGATGCCGGTGACGAGGTTCGTGCAGCCGGGGCCGGTGGTGGCAAAGCACACGCCGACCTTGCCGGTAGCGCGGGCGTAGCCGTCCGCCGCGTGGCACGCGCCCTGCTCGTGGGCGGTGAGGATGTGGCGGATCTTGCCGTCGCGCTCATAGCCGTACAGCTCGTCGTAGACGTTGAGGATGGTGCCGCCGGGATAGCCGAAGATGGTGTTGACATGCTGTTCCAGCAGGCATTCCATCAGGATCTTGGCGCCGGTCATTTGCATGGGGGATAACCTCCTGTTCGCGTGCCGGAGGGCCGGCAGGGAATCGGGTGTGGGTGAAAACGGTTTCTGTGATGGGTACAAAGAAAGCCTGCGGCCGAAAAGTCAGGCCTGCAGGCTTTGCCGGAACGCGGGGCGTGCACAGGGGGAAGGGCTGCGCCGGGGGTGCAGCTTCAACGGCACACAGGGCAATGCGGACAATGCAGAGCATAACTTTCAGCACAGTTGGAGTACGTAATAAGTCGTACCAGCAGGCTGATTAGTACGGCCTCAATGCCCAGCAGCATCATCGCGTTCATTGATATATCTCCATCATCAAAATGTATTGAACCCAGCAGCGAGTTCGTGAAAAAATTGTAGCACAGGAAAAGGTCGATGTCAACGAAAGTGGTGTATTTCTCCTGTTCTTTCCGTGTCTGCGCGGCACCGAAAAAGTGCAATTCCACCCCTTGCAAAACACTGCGGATTGTGCTATACTGTTATGCGCTGCCTGTGCTGGCAGCAGATGTGGAGAGTTGTCCGAGTGGTCGAAGGTGCAGCACTCGAAAACTCCGCTGCACTTTGGAAGCAAGAAATCCCGCATCCCTTGAAATTACTGGGTATCCGGTATGGATCAGATATCGGATTCCAGTGTTTTCTCTCCTGCTTTTCTCTCCTGTTTCCAGCAGGAAATCAGAGAGATTTGTCGAAGAGTATATACATGGAGAGTTGTCCGAGTGGTCGAAGGTACAGCACTCGAAATGCTGCGAGGAGTCAAATCCTCCCAGGGTTCAAATCCCTGACTCTCCGCCACAGAGCTCTGCAGAGGCATTCTGCAGGGCTCTTTTTGTGCTTGTTTTCAGGTAGACGGAAGGTTGAGAACCGCTTGCATTGCGTCTGCGGAAGTCAGCTTCGACTCGTATTCCAGATGGGCGTAGAGATTCGCTGTTGTGGCGAAATCACTGTGTCCCAGCCACTCCTGAATCATCTTCATGGGAATGCGGTTGGCAAGCAGAAGACTGGCACAGCTGTGTCTGAGGTCGTGGAAACGGATGTCGCGGAGCTTGTTCTCGCGCAGAATCCGCTTAAACCCCTGATACAGGTTGTTGGGCGAAAAACGCTCGCCGATCTCGTTCACGCAGATGTAATCAAGGTAGTCCTTGCAGTAGGACCGTCCGCAGAGCTTACGGTAATGGGCTTGCTCTTCCAGCTTCCTGAGCAGCAGCGTCCTGATGGCTGGTGTGAGAGGAAGTGTCCGCAGACTGGACTTGGTCTTTGTGGTGTCGGCCACGACCTCTACGTGCTTCCCGTCAAGAGTGCAGGTA
>JBGVOA010000383.1:0-3725 GCA_045126095.1 Christensenellales bacterium
CGATGCCCAGGCCCATGCAGAGGCCAATGGGGTTGAATCCGCCGGACTGGTTCTTCTTCTGATCCGCCATATGAAACGCTCCTCACTCAAACAGCTGCGCATCGCGCTCCAGCTGCTGCTTTTTCCCGTTCAGCTTGACAAGCCCATAGGCCAGCAGCACCGTCACCGCTGCTGACAGGCCAGCGCAGAGCACGTTGATCGGTGAATTCCACGCGATACCGATGCACAGGTTGTATAGCCCCGCACCGGCGTTGACGATGCCCAGCGGCACCAGCAGCCGGATGATACTCCGCAGGTGCTTGATGCGGGTGGCGTTGTCGCCATGCAGCTCGAATTCGCCGTCCGCCGTCTTCTTACGGAAGTAGACCCACTTCATAACCCGGCCCACATACTCCGCGCCGGTGGATTCGACAAATTCGATGTACTGCTGACCTTCGGGGCTGTCAGGGGCATGCTCCAGCATTTCCAGCCGGACGGCGTACTCGCCGGGCGCGCTGTCCTCAAACTCATAGGTGGCATAGCGCGCGCTGACCAGGGCCTTGCCCTTTGCCGCCATGTCGTTCAGCCACTGCTCTTCCTTGTCGAACTCCCATGCCCAGAACCATTTGCGGATGACCTGTCTCATGCCTCTTCCTCCTTATCGCAGTCCAGCAGCGCGGCGCCGTTGTCCACCAGCTCGCGCAGACGCCTGTATTCCCCGCGGAGCACCGCTTCGCCGGCGTCCGTGATGACGTATTCCTTCTTGCGGCTGTCCTCCGCCGCGCCGTGAGCGACGATCCAGCCCTTGTCCAGCATCGTGCTGATGGCTCCGTAGAGCGTCCCCGCCGCCAGCTTCAGCCGTCCGCCGGAAAGCTTCTCCACGTTCTGCATGATGCCGTAGCCGTGCAGCGGCTGCATCAGCGACAGCAGGATGTAGTAGACCGCCTCGGTCAGTGCTCCCATATTCGCGCCCATTGTGTGTCCTCCTTTATCGGTTTCCGTTATATCGGCTGCCGATGTATTCATTATATCGGAGGGCGATATAGTTGTCAATACCTTTTTTCAATATTTCTGATATTTTCCCGGCGCACATGAAAACGCCCCCTCCATGTCGGAGAGGGCGCTGATCATTTTAGTGCTGCTGACCGGGCTGGCCGTAGTAGGCGTTGGGGCCGTGCTTACGCAGGAAGTGCTTGTCCTGGATATTCTGGGGAGCGGGAGCGGCGTCGGCCTTGATCTGCCGGGTGTACACCGCCATCTTGCTGACCTCCTCCAGCACGACTGCGTGATACACAGCCTGGGCAGGAGACTTACCCCAGGTGAAGGGGCCGTGGCTCGCGCAGACGATGCCGGGGGTGTGCAGGGGCTCGATATTGCGCTTGGTCAGCTCCTCAATGATGACCTTGCCGGTGTTCTTCTCGTAGTCCTCGTCGATCTCCTCGGTGGTGAGGTGACGGGCGCAGGGCACGGGGCCGTAGAAGTAGTCCGCGTGGGTGGTGCCGTAGCAAGGGATATCCTCGCAGGCCTGGGCCCAGCCCACCGCGTAGGGGCTGTGGGTGTGGACGATGCCGCCGATCTCGGGGTACTTCTTGTACAGCTCGATGTGGGTCTTGGTGTCGGAGGAGGGATTCAGCTTGCCCTCCACCACATTGCCCTCCAGGTCGAGCACGACCATCATGTCAGGGGTAAGATCCTCATAATCCACGCCGGAGGGCTTGATGACCACCAGGCCCTTTTCCCGGTCGATGCCGGACACATTGCCCCAGGTGTAAGTGACGAGATTGCGCTTGGGCAGCTCCATATTGGCCTCGTAAACGGCCTGCTTCAGCTTTTTGAGCATGGGAGTGTACCTCCATTATGTTGATTGGTTGAATGTGCGGCTGCGCATGCTCCCTCAGTCTCCGCGCAAGCGCGGAGCCAGCTCCCTCCCGGAGGGAGCCTTTGGGTCGTCCTCCTTGCTGCGGGTACATAACAACCGGCAAAGGAAAAGTCGAGCAGCGGCAGGCCTTAGGCTCCCTCCGGGAGGGAGCCCCCGCCGCAGCGGGTGAGGGAGGACGCGGTACTCGCTGCTCTGCCAACTTGCAAAGCAGAAGCCGTGCCGCATCCCCCACCAAAGTCCAGAGGGAGCTTACTTCATCTCCGCCACAGCCGCAGCCTCGGCGCTCAGCGCCTGCTGGAACTTCGCGGTGTAGGCGTCCAGGCCCGCAGCATCCTCTGCGTCAGGCGCGATGGTGGAGCCCGCAGCGCCCGCGAAGACGTTCTCGTTCAGGTACGTTTCGAGGGTCTCGCCGCGCTTGCCGTTGGCACGGAAGGCAGCCAGCAGGGCCATGCCCCAGGGGCCGCCCTCACCCGCGGTCTCCATCACGGAGATAGGGGTCTTCAGCGCAGCCGCCAGGATCTTCTGGCCCACGCCGGGGGTCTTGAAGTAGCCGCCATGGCCCAGCAGGGAGTCGATCTGCACGTTCTCGTCCACCAGGATGTCCATGCCGATCTTGAGGCTGGTCATCGCACCGGCCACGAGGCTGCGGGCAAAGTTGGCGAAGGTCAGCTTTGCATCGGGCATGCGGACCATCATCGGACGGCCCTCGTCCAGGCCCACCACGGGCTCGCCGGAGAACAGGGGCACGTTCACCACGCCGCCGCAGTCCTTCTCGCCGGTCAGGGCGGCATTGAACAGGTTGACGTAGATGTCATTCATGGAGATGTTCAGGCCGCAGGCGTCCACGAAGCCCTTGAGCATGCCAGCCCAGGCATTGATGTCGGAGGTGCAGTTGTTGCAGTGCACCATGGCAACGGGCTTGCCGGTGGGGGTGGTGACCATGTCGATCTCGGGGTAGACCTTGCTGAGCATCTTCTCCAGCACGATCATCGCGAACACGGAGGTACCGGCGGACACATTGCCCGTGCGGACGGCAACCGCGTTGGTGGCAACCATGCCGGTGCCGGCGTCGCCCTCGGGGGGAGCCATCAGCGCGCCAGCCTGCAGCTTGCCGGTGGGATCCAGCAGCTTCGCGCCCGCCTCGGTCATCACGCCCGCGTCCTCGCCCGCACCCTGCACCTCAGGCAGGATCTCGCGCAGCTTCCACTCGTAGCCCTTCACGGCAGCCAGGGAGTCCACCAGGTCGATCATCTTCTGATCGTAGTCGCACTTCTCGCTGTCGATGGGGAACATGCCGCTGGCCTCGCCCACGCCCAGCACCTTCTTGCCGGACAGCTGCCAGTGCACATAGCCCGCCAGGGTGGTCAGGTGGTCAATGTCCTTCACATGCGCTTCGCCGTTCAGCATCGCCTGATACAGGTGGGCGATGGACCAACGCTGGGGAATGTTGAAGCCCAGCAGGTCGGTCAGCTCGGCAGCGGCCTCAGCGGTCATGGTGTTACGCCAGGTGCGGAACTCCGCCAGCTGCTTGCCTTCCTTGTCGAAGGGCAGGTAGCCGTGCATCATCGCGGACACGCCGAAGGCCGCAAGCTGCGTCAGCTCCACGTCGTACTTCGCCTTCACGTCGGCGACCATGTTGGCGTAGGCGTCCTGGATACCGGCCCAGACATCTTCGAGATGGTAGGTCCACACGCCGTTCTCCAGGCGGTTCTCCCAGGTGTGGTCGCCGGAGGCGATGGGGCTGTGATCCGCGCCGATCAGCACGGCCTTGATGCGGGTGGAGCCCAGCTCAATGCCCAGTACGGCCTTGCCGTCCAGAATGAAGCTCTTGATATCCATGGGTGTTTCCTCCTCATGTATGTCATTG
>JBGVOA010000384.1:0-1667 GCA_045126095.1 Christensenellales bacterium
CAGCACCCAGGAGGCCGTCACCGGCACCGTACGCATCAAGTGCTACAAGGGCAACTGCATCAACGCTGGCGTGAAGTCCCCCAACAGCCTGTACCTGGAAGAGATTGCCACCTTCGGCGACTCCAAGGATCTGTACAGCCACAAGGACAGCGAGGGCTTCATCAACCTGCTGGGCCTGCCGCTCAAGGTTAAGGCGATTGTTGATCAGCGCAAGAAGTAAACACAAATATGAGGAGCTGCGTCAGGTGCGCAGCTCCTCTTTCTGTGTGCGTTTTGCAGAAAAATGTCAGCGGCGCAAAAGCCGCCTGCATCTTTTTTGCACTTCTGTTGAAGAAACTCTGCATATCTGCTATACTATATACTGGTCAAAAATGCAATTCACCTTCAAGGAGGATACACATATGAAACTCTGGGGCGGCCGCTTTTCGAAGTCCACCGATCACCTGATGGACGATTTCCACTCGTCCATCTCCTTTGACAAGCGCATGGCGGAGGAGGATATCACCGGCTCCATCGCCCATGCGACCATGCTGGGCGAGCAGGGCATCATCCCGCAGGCCGACGCGGACAAGATTGTCGAGGGGCTGCGCGGCATCCTCGCCGACGTGGAGGCCGGCAAAATCGAGTGGATGGTGGACGCCGAGGACATCCACATGAATGTCGAAACCATCCTGACCCAGCGCATCGGCGAGGCAGGCAAGCGCCTCCACACCGGCCGCAGCCGCAACGATCAGGTGGCCCTGGATGTGCGCATGTACGCAAAGACCGCCTGCCGCGAGACCGAGGAGATGCTCAATGACTTGCTCCATGTCATCCTCGACATTGCCCAGGACAACCTGCACACCATCATGCCCGGCTACACCCACATGCAGAAGGCCCAGCCCATCACCCTGGCCCATCACATGATGGCGTATTTTGAGATGTTCCTGCGCGATCGCCGCCGCTTCCGTGCCGCTTATGACGCAGCGGACGTGATGCCCCTGGGCTCCGGCGCGCTGGCCGGCACCACTTATCCGCTCAACCGTGAGCGCGTGGCCGAGCTGCTGGGCTTCTCCGCCATCACCATGAACAGCCTGGACGGCGTGTCCGACCGCGATTTCCTGCTGGACTTCCTCTCCGCGGCCTCCATCTGCATGATGCATTTGTCCCGCTTCTGCGAGGAGCTGATCATCTGGAACACCAACGAGTTCCGCTTTGTGGAGATGGACGACGCCTACGCGACCGGCTCCTCCATCATGCCGCAGAAGAAGAACCCCGACGTGGCGGAACTGATCCGCGGCAAGACCGGCCGCGTCTACGGCGACCTGATGGCGCTGCTGACCGTGATGAAGGGCATCCCGCTGGCCTACAACAAGGACATGCAGGAGGACAAGGAAGCCTTCTTCGACGCCCGCGACACCCTGGTCAAGGGCCTGACCGTCTTCACCGCGATGCTGAAGACCTGCACCTTCCGCAAGGACGTGATGGAGCGCGGCGCATCCGGCGGCTTCACCAACGCCACCGACGCGGCGGATTACATGGTCAAGCACGGCGTAGCTTTCCGCGATGCCCACGAGGTCGTCGGCAAGCTGGTCGCCCATTGCCTGAACGAGAACAAGGCCCTGCTCGACCTGTCCCTTAACGAGCTCAAGTCCTTCCATCCGGTCTTCGAGCAGGATGTGTTTGAC
>JBGVOA010000385.1:0-4658 GCA_045126095.1 Christensenellales bacterium
CCTCCAGCATGCGGGGCGCGGGGTAGATCATCGAGAAGCGGCCCTTGCCACGAAGCAGCTTGTAGGCCATGGTGTACCAGGCCTTCAGGCCGTCAACAGACTGATGGCGGGCGATGGAGAGCGCACCGTTGGGATTGAGCAGCGTTGCACCCGGCAGACCATAGGGCGGATTGCAGGTGATCGCGTCCAACGTGCCTGGCGCGACTGCCTCGTCCGCCGTTTCGACCGACAGCGCATGCACATGGATACGCTCCTCCAGGCCGTTCAGGCGGACGCTGCGCTGGGCCATCTCGGCCATCTCCGGCTGGATCTCGAATGCGTCGATGTGCCTGGTCAGACCGCGTCCGGCAAGCAGCAGCGGGATGATGCCTGTTCCCGTGCCGAAGTCAGCCGCCAGATCGCGCTCGCCCATGCGGGCGAAGTCTGCCAGGAGAACCGCATCCATGCCGAAGCGGAAGCTGCGCTCCTTTTGCAGGATGCGCAGCCCCGCCAGCTGCAGGTCATCGATGCGCTCGCCCTCGCGGATCAGTCCGTCGGGGCATGCATCGTGAGGTAGTTGTTCAGACAATAGCCTTCATTCCCTTCGATGGAGACCAGGCTCCAGATATCGCCCTTCTCCACAATGGTAACAACCGTTTCGGGCAGCAGCTCCACCACCGTGGGCGCGTCCATCGAGCACCATTCACGTGCGAATACGGAGGCGTCATCCGGGTGGGTCACGGTAGCTGTCCAGCCGGTGACTGCCTGGAGCGTCCAGTCCAGCAGGCGCGTATCGTCCGCCGATAGCTGCGGGGGCTTGCTGGTGGACAGGTATCGCGTGGCGCAGTAGCCCGTGAAGCTGCCGTGCTGTACCTTGCACCAGTCGCCCATTTCTGCGATCAGTGTGATGGCTGTGCCGCGGTTAATGCGCGTGAGGAGCTTGCCCGAGGTGGAAGGTGCATCGCGCAGCGCCAGGGGATCGGTCGCTGTGTTGATGTAGCGGATGCCGAGGGAGTCCACCGGCTCGGTATAGGTGATGTAGCGGGTGTAAACATAGCCTGTTTCGCCCTCGTAAACAACCTGCGTCCAGGTGGGACGGGCTTCGTAGGCAGTCAGGTAAGCGTTGGCGGGGATCTCACAGAGGATCGCCGATGTGTCGGAGGCTTCCGCGCGCAGGTTGACGCTCGTCACCGAGGGCACGATCCAGGCCATGCGTCCGGTATGGGTGATTTCCAATTCTGTCACCAGCGTCTCAGCGGTGGCTGTGGGCGTGGGCGTCGGGCTTTGCGTGGGCTCCTCCGACGGCGTGGGCGTTGCTTCCTGCTCCGTGATATGGAGCTGGCTGGTCAGCATCCAGCCGACGGTTCCTGCGCATTCCACCTGGCACCAGCTGTCACCAAGCATGGTGACGGTGACCTCCGTCGCGGCCGGGATGGACATCAGCAGCGCGCTGGAGGTGCTCGTCTCCTGCCGGAGTTGAGCGTTCACGAGCACGATGCCAACCGCATTGACAGGCGTGTAGGTCGGGGCCGGCGTGGGAGTCGGCGTGGGCGTGGGCGTGGGCGATGCAGTGGGGGCGTCAGAGGGCGCAGGCGTCTCCATATCCTGATAGAGCTGCATGGTTGACGTCAGGATGTAGCCGGTCAGATTGCCATAGCTGACGAGGGAGAAGGTCTCGCCCCAGCTCAGCACGGTCACCGTCTCCCCCACCGGGATCAGCAGCTGAATTTCGCTGCTGGTGCTGGCGTAGGTGTACAGGTCCGCATTGCCCGCCAGCAGAGCCGGACTGCCGGAGGGCACATTCGTGGCCGATGGCGTGGGCGTAGGCGTTGCCGGACTGAGATTGAAGGACAGATACTGCGTCATTACATAGCCGGTGAGGCTGCCCCAGCGGACGGCGCACCATTCGTCGCCGTAGCTGGTCACGACGATCTGCGTGCCGCGCGGGATCTCTGCGATCACATCATAGCCGGTGGACGGGCCGGAGCGCAGGTTCAGCGTAGAGGCATCAGAGTCCACCACTGCGTAGATCTCGTCGCCTGAAGTTGGCGGATCGGTGGGCACAACGCCCGTGGAACTGAAGTCAAGCGCGCTGAGCAGCATGTAGCCCGTCACGCTGCCGACACGAACGCGGCACCAGCTGCCATCGTTGCTCAGAACACTCACCTGCGTGCCGTGGCTGACGTACTGCAGCACTGCACCGGAGATGGAGGCTGCAGCGTACAGCGGTGCAGAGCCGACGCCGCCCGGAAGGCTGACCATGGCAGAATCGCCGCTGCCGTTGATGCTCTCGGGCCAGACGCTGTACATCGTCAGGTAGCTGGCGTCACAGTAGCCGGTCTGCTGACCGTACTGCACAAAGACCCAGCCGCCATTGGTGGAGAGAATGGGCAGCGCCGTCCCGCCGGGCAGCGATCCGATGATGGCGTTGCTGGTGCTGGGGCCGGAGCGCAGATTGAGGCTCGTGGTACCGGTCACCAGCGCCCATTGGGTGATGTTGGTAGCGCTGGCAGTGCTGTCCGTGGGGGGCGTACCGGATGTCACCAGCGCAGAGGTGGGCACATAGCCGTTGATTTCGCCATAGCGGATCAGCGTCCAGGCGCTACCGTAGTTCACCACGTTCACGGATGCGCCGTTGCTGATGGTCATCAGGATCTTGCCTGCCTCGCTGGGAGTGAAGCGAACCGGCAGCACATCGTTCACGCCGACAAGGCTGACACGGGCAGTGGCGCCGGTTTCCGGCTCGATGGTCGCAGGCGGTTCGGTCTCCACCACCGTGCCGCCGCCCGTGCCGATGGAAGGCAGGATGGTGTGTGTGAAGGCATACTGCACGCGCTGGCAGCCCTCGTAGTAGAAGCCGAGGATCTGATCATAGGTGTAACCCATGTTGGACATCTGCTGCGCACCGCGCTGGCTCATGCCGATGCCGTGGCCATAACGCGCTGCACGCACGATGAAGCTGCTGTCGTCCCGCTCCACATACCAAAGCTCATTTTTCGTGGAATTGATGGACATGCTCAGCGGGCTCTCCAGCTCGCCGAAAATATCGAAGGTCAGCGTGCCGGTGCGGCCGTCGGTAAGCACCACGCCGAAGTCCAGCTTGGTGTACAGGCGGCTGGGCGCGGCGTACTTGGGGGTATGGGGCGTCACGCTGGTGATTGAGGCGATGGATGCGGTGCTGCCAAAGACGCTCTGCGCCTTGACGGTCAGCAGGGATTTGAAGGTCGCATTCTGCGAGGCGTCGTTGAAGTTGCTGTACACCACCAGCTTGCGCTTGTTGGTGTTGGGGTTTGCCAGGTCGAAGGGATCGTCCTTTACGCCGAGATACGGATAGCCGGTGGAGCCCCAGGCATTGGCCACGGCCTCGGTCTGTCCGCCGTTGGAGGCTGTGTAATAGGTGCCGGAGAGCTTGCCGTCGTTCATGATAACGATGCCGCGGGTCGCGTCCACGGCGCGGGTGGCATTGGTTTCCGTGCCGACATAGCCGTTGTAGACCTGGTCGGAGGAGGTGTCCACCAGGTCGTAAGTGTAGCTGGTGCGGCCGTTCATGCGGTTAAGGGTGTAGGTGCGCGCCGCTACCGATTGCGCTTTCAGGGCCTCCATGGGCCAGGAGGAGCTCATCTCATAGGGCACCACGCCGTACAGATAATACTCAATGTAGACATGCACGATGGGATACAGCTTGTACGCGCTGCCGCTGGTGCGGCTCAGCAGCTGCAGATCACCGGGATACATGTTGTTCGGACGGTTTGCCTGGGCAATCTTGAGCGCGCTCTGTCCGTCCGTCTGGTGGCGGCGGAAGACCACCTCTGTGCCCATGGGATAGGATGCGCCGCCCGTTGTCAGCGTGACCTGTCCCGTTGTGGTGCTGAAGCCGATGCTGACCTTCTGGCCATCGTACAGTGTCAGCCTGTACGCGCCTTCCACGGAATAGCTGCCGACAACGGTCAGGTCAAGGGCGGTCACGCTGCCCAGGGAAGACAGGTACACGCGCACCATGCCATCCAGCGTGTCCGACGCTCTCGTCAGCGGCGCGGATACGAGCAGCTCCCCTTCCTCCTGCGCACCGGCGGGAATAAACGCCAGCGCCATCATGATCGCAAGCCACAGGCTTGTCAGCCGTTTCATCCTCATGGTTGACCTCCTTGCAGACAGCCTGGATGCTGTCCAACACGATTGTACCATATCCGGCCCGTTCTGTCACGTTATAGTTGTAACAAATTCGCACGGCCCTGATCGCGCAAAAACGCACCCGCCTTTTACAGCAGGTGCGCCTTGTTATGCTTGATTATTCCTCGGTCTTCTTCTTGCGGGGAGCGCGGGGCTTCTTGGGCTTCTCCTCAGCGGGAGCGGCCTCGGCCTCGGCAGGAGCAGCCTTCTTGGCGCGGGTGCGCTTGGGCTTCTCTTCAGTCACGGCCTCGGCAGCAGGCTCTTCGACCTTCTTCTTGCGGGTACGCTTGGGCTTTTCCTCGGTCACCGCCTCGGCAACAGGTTCTTCAACCTTCTTCTTGCGGGGCGCACGGGGCTTCTTGGGCTTGGCAGGCTCTTCCACAACCGCCTCAGCTGTGTGGGACACCTCATCGCTTTCGGTCTTCTCCACAGTGCTAACCAGCTGGGTGTAGAGCTGCACATACTTGCCGGCGGAGTTGGTCCAGCTGTAATCGCCGGTCATGCCGCGG
>JBGVOA010000386.1:0-3902 GCA_045126095.1 Christensenellales bacterium
GCCATCGTGGGCGTGCTGATGGCGCTGCTTTCCTTCCTGCCCATCGGCAGCGACCGCTGCATGGAGCTGCGCATCACCATCCCCGAATCCCTGAGCTTCGCCGGTGCGTTTGACGATCTGTTCAAGCAGTATCTTTCCTCCTGCCGTCTGGTGCGCGCCCGCACCACCAACATGGGCAGCATGTACAAGCTGCAGTATCGCGTGAAGATGAAGAGCACCCGCCAGATGCAGGAGTTCATCGACGCGCTGCGCTGCCGCAACGGCAACCTGGAGATCAGCCTCTCCGACATTCTGGACAACGACGAAGCGCTGTAAGCAAGGAGGACAACCATGAAAAAGTCTCTTGCGATCCTTTTCATTCTGCTGATGTTGCTCACCAGCTGCACAGCCCAGGCCAGCGAGACCGGCGCGCCCCAGAGCAGCGTGACCCCCGCCGGGGTCGACGTGAGCGCCTTCGATCTGAACTTCTCCAACCGCGAGCTTTCCGGCGAATGGGAGTCCCGCGGGGCCGTCACCATCGCGGGCAACGGCTCCACCGCCGTGATCACGGGACAGGGCGCGGCGCTGGCGGGCGGCGTGCTGACCATCAGCCGCGAGGGCGTGTACCTCCTCACCGGCAGCCTGACGGATGTCCGCATCCACATCGAGGTCAGCAAGCAGGAGAAGGTGCAGCTGGTGCTGCGGGATGCGCAGATCGCCAACAGCACGGGCCCCGCCATCGTCATCGAGGAGGCGGACAAGGTGTTCATCACCGTGCCCACAGGCGCGTCCGCCACCATTTCCGACGGCGAAACCTACTACGGCAGCGCCGCCACCGAGGGCTGGGACGGCGCAATCTTCTCCCGTGCTGACCTGTGCCTGAACGGCGGCGGCACGCTCACCATCAGCGGCCAGCACAAGCACGGCGTGGTCTCCAAGGACGATCTGGTCATCACCGGTCTTCACCTGAGCGTCACCGCTGCCTCCACCGCCCTGGACGGCAAGGACTGCGTCAAGGCCAGCGGCGCGGACATCACCGTGGAGGCCGGCACAAACGGCGTCCGCTCCAGCAACGACGAGGACGCGGATCGCGGCTTCATCTACCTCCAAGACTGCACCATCACCATCGATGCAGGCAACGACGCGGTGCAGGCTGAGAAGGCCATCATCACAGAAGATACCATCCTGGACATCCTCTCCGGCGGCGGACAGACGCGCTCTGTCCGCTACGCCGCCGAGGGCTCCTGGAAGGGCCTGAAAGCAGGAGATATCCGCCTGAGCGGAGGCTCCTGCTTTATTGATTCCCGCGATGATGCGATCCACGCCAACGGCAGCATCCTCATCACTTCCGGAAGCTTCACGCTGTCCAGCGGAGATGATGGCATCCATGCTGACGGCGCGCTGACGATCCAGGGCGGCGACGTCCGTATCACCCGAAGCTATGAGGGGCTTGAGGCCGGCACGCTGACCATCGCAGGCGGCGTCATTGACGTGACAGCCTCCGACGACGGTCTCAACGCGGCTGGAAACGCTGCAGGCTCCGGCTGGGCGCAGCCCGGGAATCGCCGCAACCGCGGCATGATGATGTCCAACGGCGTGGGCGAGATCATCATCAGCGGTGGGTATACCGTCATCAACGCATCCGGCGACGGCATTGACAGCAACAACAGCATCACCGTTTCCGGCGGCGTTACCCTGGTGTCCGGGCCGGTCAACGGCGGCAATGCCGCATTTGATTACGACGGCTCTGCAAGGGTCACCGGCGGCATTCTGATCGCAGCCGGCCCGATGGGGATGGCCCAGAATTTCTCCGAAGCAGAGAACCAGGGGGCGCTTCTCGTCAGCTTTGGCCATATGGAAAGCGGCAAAGCCCTTGCTCTGACGGATGCAGACGGCCTTGTGTTGGCTGCATTCTCACCGGCAAATGCCTACCAGTGCGCCGTGATCACCGCGCCCGGCATCCAGCAGGGCCAGACCTACGCACTGATCTCCGGCTGCACCGTGGAAGGCGCGGACAACAACGGTTTCGCGCAGAACGCTGCTTTTTCCGACGGAACGCTCATCGACCAGATCACCATGACTTCCCTGCTGTATAGCAGCGGCTTTGGCATGCCTGGCGCTCCGGGCGGCTGGCCGGGCGGCGGCCCCGGTGGCAATCCGCCCGGCGGCCCCGGCAGAGGCCCCGGTCGTGGCTGGTAACGCCTTGAGCGGTCTCCTCGGACGCTTTTCTTCCATCATCGTAAAACGCCTCTGACGGCCCATTTCCGGGCAATCAGAGGCGTTCTTTTGTTTAATAGGGGCTGTCGAACTCGGCCTCGGCCTTGGCGACGGCGTCCTCCAGGGTCATGCCGGTGAAGTGAGGAGCATTCAGGTAGCGGCCGGACTTGCCGTCATCCACGAAGGCGCCCACCACGATGCCGGGGATGGCGCTTTCCGGAGCGTTGGGGGCGTGGGGGCCGCCCAGATCCGTGCGGCACCACCCGGGATCGGTCAGGTTGATCATCACGTTGGTGCCCTGCACCTTGCTGCCCAGGTCGATGGTGAACTTATCCAGTGCGGCCTTGCTGGCGGAGTAGCCCGCCTGCTGGGGATCCAGCCGGATGCCGCTGGTGGTGTTGAGGATGCGGCCGAAGCCACGCTCCATCATCTTGGGCAGGAAGTGGTAGCAGATCATCGCCGGGGCGATGGTGTTGATCTTGAAGGACTCGGTGTAGTCCTCCACGGGGGTGTTCAGGTAGTCCACGCGGTAGGCGATCTGCATGCCGGCGTTGTTCAGGACGATGTCCACCTGGGTGCCGCGCGCGTCGATCTCATTCAACATGGCCTGGACGGAATCAAGGTCGGAGAGCTCCGCCTCCACCGCGTAGGCCTGAACACCCATGGCGGTCACCTCAGCCAGCACCTTCTCGGTGTGGGCCAGCTTGCGGCTGTGGAGGATCAGGTTCGCGCCCTTCTCCGCCATGAGCTTGGCGGTCAGGTAACCGATGCCGCGGGCAGCGCCTGTGATCAGGCACCAGCGGCCCTGCATGTTAACCATTCTTGACGGCCTCCTTTGCGTTTTCCAGGGCGGCAATCACCTTGTCGCACCACTGGTCGAAATCGGGGTCCTCCGCCTGGAGCGCGGGAGTATTCAGCATGTTGCGCACGACCCAGCGCAGGCCCTGGTCGGCCCGCACGGTGCACTGGAAGCCCGGCACAGCGCGCTTGACCTTGCTGTTGTCAAACACCACAGTGTTGGCCTTGTCGCCCGTCAGGCCGCCGCGGTAGTCATACTTGCCCGCCGCGTGCAGGAACTCGCTGCTGACGTAGTAAGGCTTGTAGGCCACACCCAGCTCGTCGGCGATGATCTGGTAGATCTGGTTCCAGGTGACGGACTCGTCGCTGGTGATATGGAACGCCTCGCCAATGGCGTGGACGTTGCCCATCAGGCCGATGAAGGCCTTGGCGAAGTCGCCGTTCCAGGTGATGGTCCACAGGGTGGTGCCGTCACCGTGGACGAGGACGGGCTTGCCTTCCATCATGCGCTTGAGCACCTGCCAGGAGCCCTTGTCGCCATGGGCGCCCACGGGCACGTTGCGCTCGTCATAGGTGTGGCTGGGGCGGATGATGGTGATCGGGAAGCCATTCTCACGGTACTCCTTCATCAGCAGCTCCTCGCAGGCGATCTTGTTGCGGGAGTACTCCCAGTAGGGGTTGTGCAGGGGCGTGGACTCGGTGATGACATAGGTGCCCACGGGCTTCTGATAAGCAGAAGCCGAGGAGATGTACATGAACTGCTTGGTCTTGCCCTTGAAGAGGCGCACATCGCGCTCCAGCTGACCGGGGACGAAGGCGATGAAGTCGCACACGCAGTCGAAGGTCAGGCCTTCGAGGGCTTTGGTGGCTTCGGCTTCGTCGTTGATGTTGGCGTGGATGGTGTGCAC
>JBGVOA010000387.1:0-3695 GCA_045126095.1 Christensenellales bacterium
GGCAGGCCGCCGCCGTGGTGCACCTGGGCGGACAGCATGAACACCAGGCGCTCCTTGGCCATCTCGGGATCGAGGTGGATGATGCCCTGGATATCCTGCACGGTGTCGCGGTAGCCCAGGCCGTTGCGCTGGCCGCAGTAGTTCAGGGACGCCGCGCGGCTCCACACGAAGGTGGTGAAGCACTGGAAGGCGTTCCAGGTGTTGATCATGGTGTTGAAGTTGGCGTCGGGGGTGTTGACCGTCAGGCCGGACAGCTTGCCGTGCCAGTATTCGATCAGCTCAGCCACTTCGGCGTTGACGACAGCCTCGGTGTCGGCATAGCGGTCGATGATCTCGCGGGCCACGGAGGGGGCCTTCTGCATCAGCAGGAACGCGATGGTCTTCGTTTCGCCGGGCTGCAGCACCAGCTGGGCATGCAGGGAGCCGCAGGGGTTGCCGTTGAAGTTCAGCACATTGCCCAGATCGCCGTTGATGACGGCCTGGGGGTTGCGGAAGCGGTTCACGCCGGTAAACTTCTCGCGGCGGCCGCAGTAGCTCTTCACGGGAGCGCCGGCCATGGCGAACACGCGCTCACGCCAGTTCTCGCCCTTCTCGTTCACGCCGCAGAAGCGGTTGATGTGCTGCACAATGCAGTCGCCCTCGAAGGTGGTGTTGGTGATGAACTGGGTGTACTGCAGGTTGACCAGATCCTGCTCGTAGTTGGATTCGGTGGACAGCTCGCAGTAGGACATGGCGGAGATGGTGCGCACCTTGTCGGACTTATTGGTGACCTTCACGCGCCAGACCTCATGGGTGGCGTTCATGGGCACATAGTACAGCACCTTCGATTCGATGCCGCGGTACTCGCTCTCGATCTCGGTGTAGGAGGTGCCATGACGGGTGATGGTCTTGTACTCGTTCAGGTCCTTCTCCACAGGACGCCAGGAGGCAGACCAGTAGTCGCCGTCCTCGTCGTCGCGCAGGTAAACGTAGCGGCCGGGCTCGTCGAACTGGTTGAAGGAGTAGCGCAGGATGCGGCCGTGGGCGCCGGATTTGACGAAGGAGTAGCCGCCGGCGTTCTGCGTCACGATCGCGCCGTACTCGGGGCTGCCCAGGTAGTTTGCCCAGGCCATGGGGGTACGCGGGTCGGTGATGACGTACTCACGCGCCGCATCGTTGAAATAACCATACTGCATGGTGATTGTCCTCCTCAGCATGTTGTACTGTTGGGGTACTAAAACGTTTTCGAGCGTATAATCCGGCATTTATGCACAAACGATTTCCACTCGCCGCCATTGTAGCATAGTTTGCGTTCCTTTTCAATGCGTTTACAAAGGCTAACAAAGAATTTTCCGCAGGGGCGGGAGGACGGCTGCTCTGAGAAAATGTGTTTCACCTGTTTTTCTTCCGGTACAATTCGTGCAACCAGATTGACAACGGTCGGTTCATGTCATATAATATAGGAAAATCTCCCGTTTTAACTAAAGAAAGGTGGTATACACATGAGTCCCAGAGAAATGGAAGCGCTCCTTGAAGGTATGACCGGCATGCTTGGCAGCTTCATCGGCCCGATCATCGCAACGCTGCTTTCGCCCATCATCCTGTCCTACTGCATCCGCTGGTTTATCTTCCGCAAGGCTGGCGAAAAGGGCTGGAAGGGCCTCATTCCCATCTGGAGCGATTACATCAACTACAAGATTGCCTGGGATGGCCGCATCTACCTCGCCCTGCTCATCGGCACGGTGGCCAGCAGCCTGCTGGGTGCGCTCTTCGGCCTGATCCATCCCGGCCTGGGCATGTTTGTGGGCATCGTTCTGGCGATCGTCGTCACCGCCGCGAAGACCATCGCGGGCCTGATGCTGCAGTTCAAGATGGCCCATGCCTTCGGCAAGGATGATTACTTTGCTGTGGGCCTGTACTTCCTCAACAGCGTGTTCACCACCATCCTGGCCTTCGGCAATTGCAAGTACGTGGGCCCGGACAAGGCCGGTGCGGAGTTCATGGACAAGATCGGTACCCGTCGCGAGGCGCAGCCTGTGGCCCGGCCGGTGCAGCCGGTTCAGCCGATGCAGCAGCCCGTGCAGCCTGCCCAGCCGGCGCAGCCTGTGCAGCCCGTGCAGCAGGCCTATCAGCAGCCCGCTGCGCCTGCCTACGCGCCCCGTCAGCAGGCCTACCGTCAGCCCCAGCAGCCCTACGGCACCGGCAGCTACGGCGCGGTGCAGCAGCCCTATGGCCAGCAGCAGGGCTACAATGCGGGCGGCTATCCGCAGAGCTACAGCCAGCGGCAGCGCCGGGTGCAGCAGCCCCACGAGTGACCGGCAACGTCCCCCAAAATGAATAAGCAGGAGGGAGCCCCGTGCGTTGGGGCTCCCTCCTGTTTGTTGTCGTCAATCGCGGTGGCCCAGCTTGGGCTCGGTCAGCACCTGCGCGTGATACAGGCTGACATGGCCGGAGAGCGCGTAGGAGACCGCCGCCGCCACACCGAAGAACAGCGCGTACTCCGCTCCGAAGAGCTCCACTGCCAGGAGCATGGAGGCCAGGGGCGCATTGGTCACGCCGCAGAACAGGCCGATGATGCCCACCGCCGCGCCCAGGGCAGGCGGGAAGCCGATGAACGCAGCCAGCGTGGAACCCAGGCACGCGCCGATGAAGAAGGAGGGCACGATCTCGCCGCCCTTGAAGCCAGTGCCCAGGGACAGCGCCGTGAAGGCGATCTTCAGCAGGAAGGCTGCCGGGGGAACGGCCTCGCCCAGGAGCGCCGCGTGGATGACGTGCATACCGCCGCCGCGGTAATCCTGCGTGCCCAGCAGCAGGGCCAGCACGATCACCGCCGCCGCGCCTGCCACCACGCGCAGGAAGTCGTTGGGGATCCACTTGCGGAAGAGCTTGGAGGAGCGGTGCATCACCGTGCAGAAGAGGATCGCCACGATGGCGCAGGCAACGCCCAGCAGCGCGGTCTTGAGCAGGGGCAGGGGCTCCGCCGCTGCCAGAGAAGCCGCCAGGGGGAAGATCTCCGCCGGTGCGCCGATGGCGAGGGCCACGAGCTTCGCCGTGATGGCGGAGATCAGGCAGGGCAGCAGCGCGCGGCCGTTGATGCGGCCGACCTCGATGATCTCCACGACGAAGACCGTGGCGGCCAGGGGCGTGCCGAACAGGGCGGAAAACAGCGCCGCCATGCCGCAGAGCTGGAAGATGCGCACGGCGTCGTTCTCGGCCTTTTCGCCGGCCTTTTCCAGGGGCAGGATGCGGGCCATTCCTGCGCCGATGGAGCCGCCCAGCTGCAGCGCCGCGCCCTCGCGGCCTGCAGAACCGCCGGTCAGGTGGGTCAGCACGGTGGACAGGAAGATCGCCGGGGCCATGGCCAGGGGCACCCGCTCCTGGGTGCGCACGGTGGAGATGATCTCGTCCGTGCCGATGGACAGCGGCAGCCGCAAAAGTCGGTACAGCCCGGCGATGGCAAGGCCTGCCACCGGCATCAGCCAGGGCAGGAAGGCGTGCTCGCCACGGGCGTGGGTCGCCCATTCGACGGCCATGGCGAACAGTCCGCCCAGCAGGCCGCAGACCGCGCCCACCGCCAGGGCCGCCGTCAGCCAGAAGGCAAAGGTGATGGCGTATACGCCGATTTTCTTCATCTGATGCTTCATGCGTATCCCTCCGCAGGTCGGAAAATGTCGGATCACGGGGGTATTATAGCACTTGCGGCGGCGGGGGGCAAG
>JBGVOA010000388.1:0-5291 GCA_045126095.1 Christensenellales bacterium
ACGAACCTCTCCTTTGACGAAACCTACGATTTCCGCGTGATTCCCAAGCGTAAGCTGTCCAACGGCGTCGTTATCACCGGCAACTCCAGCCGCGTCATCATGGTCGGCAGCCCCATGGAAACGCCCTCCTTCCAGCAGTACGACTGGACGGAGAACGGCGTGAAGCTCACCTGGGACGCGATCCCCGGCGCCAGCGGCTATGTCATCTACCGCCGTGCCTTCTCCGATCCGGACGTGACCAACTATCAGAAGCTGGTCGTGCTGGATACCCCCGTCACCACCTACACCGATACCACCATGGAACCCGGCGAGGTGTACTACTACTTCGTCTACTCCTACAAGCTCTGCTCCCCTGAGGGCTGGCGCTGCTTCTCCCTGAAGGGCGAGATCGGCATGGGCGTGTGGCTGCCCCAGGCAGACGGCCTCAAGGCCACGGACTACGACGCAAAGAATGTCCTGCTGACCTGGCCGCAGGTTGCCGGCGCAAGCCACTACGATGTGTACGCCACCAAGAATTCCTCCGGCATGCCCGGCGCGACCTCCGGCAGCCGCGTATCCATCAACTCCGTCTACCACAACACCGCTGTGGTCGGCACCACCTACTACTACTTCGTGCGCCCGGTGCGCGTGTTCTCCAACGGCGATATCAGCATGGGCCCCTGGTCTCTGCGTCTGACCCACGTCCACCAGGATGCGAACGTCGCCTACCGCGCGCTGCTGGTCGGCAACACCTACCCCAACCAGGATAACTTCCTCCCCGGCTGCGACAATGACGCATACGCCATGCGCGACATGCTCTCCCGCATGCCCGGCACGCCCTACAGCATCTCCGTGCAGTTGAACCTCTCCGACAGCCGCATGATCAACGCCATCCGCACCACCTTCGCCGATGCGGACGCAAACGACGTATCCCTGTTCTATTTCAGCGGACACGGCGCAAACAGCCCGGACACCGCCTTCCATGGCGCGCTGGTCGGCACGCTGCACACCTACCTCTCCGTCGAGCGCCTGAAGGAGGAGCTGGACGCGATCCCCGGCAAGAAGATCGTCATCATCGACAGCTGCCATTCCGGTCAGATGATCGGCAAGAGCGCGGGCGAGCCCGTGTCCAGCGCCGAGCTGAGCGCCTTCAACAGCCTGGTGGTCAACGCCTTCGCCAGCGACACGACCGTCGTCATGAAAGCGGACGCCGCCCCCATTGCCGATGAGGACGAGGTCTTCTCCGAGCTGCCGCTGCTCATCGCCCGCGGCGAAAACGACCTGGCCAACAGCGGCTACTACGTCATCACTGCCGCGCACTCCACCGAGCAGTCCGTTTCCATGGGCTATGACAGCAACGGCGACAACAAGGCAGAGAAGTACTTCGGTCTGTTCACCTACGCGCTGTGCCACGGCAGCGGATGGAACGTCGCCACCGACGCAACCATCAGCGCGCTCTACGCCGACCGCGACGGCAACAACGAAATCACCCTGTACGAGGCCTATGTCTACGCCAAGACGAAGGCCCTGGCCTCCAACCCCAACCAGAACGCCCAGATCTGGCCCAGCAACAGCGCCCTTGTTGTGTGGGGCAAGTAAACAAACAATCTGCGGCCCCGGAGCACGTTTGCCCCGGGGCCGCTTTTTACGCAAAAAGGAGCCTGCCGAAGCAGACTCCCTCATGCAGATCAGGTGAAGCTGGATACGCCAAAGGCATTGACCATCGCATCCAGGCGGCGGCCAGCCTTGCACATCGGGCACTCATGAGAGGCCATGGAGGCGTAATCCGGCAGGTCGTTCTTCATGGTGAAGACGGAGTTGATTTCAAACCCGCCACACTCATCCACGCAGGAGAAGATGGAGCACACGCCGGCAGGCTTGCCGCTGTAATAACGGATGGCCTCCACAGCCGCCTGCACGGTGTAGCCCGTGGTGACGGACGCAGCCAGCACCAGCACATTCTTGCCCACGATCATCGGCGCGCTGTTCTCGCGGAAGATCAGCTGAGAGCCGGTGGTGTGCTCGGGCGTCAGGATATAAATGGTGTTGTGGGCGTTGACATTCTGATAACCGCGGCGGGTCATTTCGCTGGCCATGCAGGCGCCGATAACCTCCGTGCCGTCCAGGCACAGGATGGTATCGATCACCTGAGAGTGGCTGATCTTGCCGCACAGATGGGTAGCAACCTCGCGGGCCTCGGACAGGCGGTGCTTGGTCATGGTCAGATCAATATAGTAGTTGATATGGCTGTGGCTGGTAGCGAAGTGACCCATCGCAACGCGCAGGGGGACATTGGAGTTGTTGGTACGGGTCTCGAAAAGACGGATAGCCATAAGCATCTCTCCTTCATATATGATTATCTCGGGTAGCGCTTCCCTATAATACCATTTTTTGCGCTGCCTGTCAAATCAAATATGGACATCCGCCAAACGCTCCCGCACAATTTTCGCTGGACCCCTCACCGCTGACGGCAGCGCTAGGGCGTTCATCTCATCCAAGGTGACGAAGCGCCAGCCCTGGGGAGCCTCCTGCGCATCCGTCTGCATCACAAACAGCCGCATCTCCCACACCTGATGGGTGAAAACGTGCCGCGCCTCCCCTGCCGACTCCACGCTGACGACCGGAACGCCCGTCAGCCGTTTTGCCGCCGCTGGGAGCTGCCGCTGCGTCTTCCGGCCCTCCAGCATCGGGTAGACCCACAAGCCGTGCAGCATCGTTTCCGTCCGCTGACGCATCAGCACGCGATCGCCGGAAAAGATGAGGCACACATCATACTGCAGCTCCTTCGGCGGACGCTTGCGCGGAAGCTGCGGAAGCTCCTCCGCATCCCCGGCAGCGCAGGCATCGCACAGCTCCGCCAGCGGACACCGCTCGCAGGACGGCGTGCCCGGCACACAGACCGTCGCGCCCAGATCCATCATAGCCTGGTTGAAATCCCCGGGCCTGTCAGGGGAAACCAGCTCAGCGGCCGTCTGCTCAATCTGTCTACGGACGGAGGGCACGCCGACGTTCTCGCGCACGCCCGTCAGCCGGGATACCACGCGGATGACGTTGCCGTCCACCGCCGGAACTGCCTTGTCATAGGCGATGCTGGCGATGGCTCCGGCGGTGTAAGGGCCGATGCCGCTGATTTTCTGCAGCGCTGTGATGTCCTGCGGGATCACGCCGCCGTATTCAGCCACGATCTGCTGTGCCCCCTTGTGCAGGCTACGCGCGCGACTGTAATAGCCCAGGCCTTCCCACAGCTTGAGCACGTCGTCCTGCGGGGCCTCCGCAAGGGCTTGCACCGTCGGGAAGCGCTCCAGAAAGCGCGCGTAATAGCCCAGCACCGTCTCCACCCGCGTCTGCTGGAGCATCGTCTCCGACACCCAGGTGCGGTATGGATCGTGAATCCCCCGCCAGGGCAGGATTCTTGCATGGGCATCGTACCAGTCAAGCAGCAGGCGTTGCAGCTCCTTCATAGTGTCCTCCGAAAATTTCTTCAATAATATTATACCACAATTCCGTCCGATCAGACAATATGGCGGAGTATTTACAAGAAAATCACAAATTTCATCTTTCAAAACCCGTAAAGGAACATATGTTCCTCTTGCAGTATGGTAGAAATGGCGTATAATACTATTGTCTTTAGCACTCTTCCTCTTTGAGTGCTAACAAGTCAATCCAAGCAGTGAAACAGGAGGAACCATCCATGACCGTGAAGCCCCTGGGTGACCGTGTCGTCATCAAGAATGTTGAAGCAGAAGAAACCACCAAGTCCGGCCTGATCCTGACGGCCGCCGCGAAGGAGAAGCCCCAGATGGCAGAGGTCATCGCTGTGGGCCCCGGCGGCAACGTCGATGGCAAGGAGATCACCATGCAGGTGACCGTTGGCCAGAAGGTGATTTACAGCAAGTACGCCGGTACGGAAGTGAAGATCGACGGCGAAGAGCTGATCATCGTCCGCCAGAGCGATATCCTGGCTATCGTCGAGTGACGATCCCCTGACCAATATGTAAGGAGTGTATTATCATGGCTAAGCAGATTCAGTATGGCGAGCAGGCTCGCCGGAGCCTTGAGCGCGGCGTGAACGCGCTGGCTGACACCGTCAAGATCACCCTGGGCCCCAAGGGCCGCAATGTGGTGCTGGACAAGAAGTACGGCGCTCCCCTGATCACCAACGATGGCGTGACCATCGCCAAGGAGATCGAGCTGGAGGACGCGTTCGAGAACATGGGCGCGCAGCTGGTGAAGGAGGTCTCCACCAAGACCAACGACGTGGCCGGCGACGGCACCACCACCGCCACCCTGCTGGCCCAGGCCATCATCCGCGAGGGCCTGCGCAACCTGGCCGCCGGCGCGAACCCCATGGTGCTGAAGAAGGGCATCGCCGCTGCCACTGAGGCCGCCGTTGCGGGCCTGAAGGAGCTGTCCCAGCCCATCAATGGCAGCCAGGCCATCGCCAACGTTGCCGCCAACTCCGCTGCGGACGAGACCATCGGCCAGCTGATCGCCAAGGCCATGGAGACCGTTGGCGCGGACGGCGTCATCACCGTTGAGGAGTCCAAGACCATGGCCACCGACCTGACCACCGTCGAGGGTATGCAGTTCGACCGCGGCTACTCCTCCGCCTACATGGTGACTGACACCGAGAAGATGGAGGCCGTGCTGGACGATCCGCTCATCCTCATCACCGACAAGAAGATCTCCTCCATCCAGGAGGTTCTGCCCCTGCTGGAGCAGGTGGTGCAGGCTGGCCGCAAGCTGCTGATCATCGCCGAGGACATTGAAGGCGAGGCTCTGTCCACCCTGGTCGTGAACAAGCTCCGCGGCGTGTTCAACTGCGTCTCCGTCAAGGCCCCCGGCTTCGGCGATCGCCGCAAGGAGATGCTGCAGGATATCGCCATCCTCACCGGCGGCACCGTCATCTCCTCCGAGACCGGCATGGAGCTGAAGGAAGCTGACCTGCGCATGCTGGGCCAGGCCCGTCAGGTGAAGGTCACCAAGGAGAACACCACCATCGTCGGCGGCTTTGGCGCGCCCGAGATGATTTCTGCCCGCGTGGGCCAGATCCGCGCGCAGATCGAGGAGACCACCAGCGATTACGACCGTGAGAAGCTCCAGGAGCGCCTGGCCAAGCTGGCTGGCGGCGTGGCTGTGATCCAGGTTGGCGCTGCCACCGAGATCGAGATGAAGGAGCGCAAGCTGCGCATTGAGGACGCCCTGGCTGCCACCCGCGCTGCCACCGAAGAGGGCATCGTCCCCGGCGGCGGCATCGCCCTGCTGCAGGTCGCCAAGAACGTGGCCGCCCTGCTGGAAACCTACACCGGCGA
>JBGVOA010000389.1:0-2219 GCA_045126095.1 Christensenellales bacterium
GCTCCAACCCGTCCATTGACCTCTACACAGCCCCGCTGACCACGCACATCATCTTCGTATCGCGGGGGCCGCTGGGCTATGGCGCGGTAATGCAGCGCTTCCACGCACTCCAAAGGCTGTTCGAGGCCTTTGGGTATACGACCTATGACGGGACCTGAATGATATAACAACGGCGCACCCGGCCATGATAAGCCGGGTGCGCCGCATTTCTATGTCTCTTGGGCGCTTCTCTTATTTTACCGTACCGATCAGCTCGATAATCTGCTCATCCGACATGCCGATTGCCTTCCGGCACACAGCACGCAGCTGCTCACTTTTCGCTGTGTCGATCTTATCCTGCAAATACTTTCTGCGATCTTCCTCACCATCAATGCTCAGCAAACCGCCAAGGATATTCACTGCTTCATCTGCTGTAGTATCCACTGGCACAACCGGCTGCACAACCGCAGGAGCCGCCGCTTTCACAGTCTTCGGTGCCTCTTCTGCCACTGGCTGACTCTTTTCCACTGTCCGCTTTGCTGTCGGAGCCGGCTTTACCACGGGAGCTGTATTTGCCACAGAAGCGGAATTTTCCGGAGCAGCGGAAGTCTTCTGCGCGTTCACCAACTGATTCAGCAGCGCCGTCTGCCTTTCTGCCTGCAGTTTCTGCTGATAACTGTTATCCACCAGAACGCCGAAGCCGTGCAGCAGCAGGCAGGCAAAAATCTCGGTCTCCAACGCCGCAAACAGCGTTCTCTGCACTTCCCAGGTGATTGCATTGTCATAATACCTGGAATCTTGATTTATTACCAATCCCACCAGTAGCAGTATACCGACCAGAACTCCCGTCACAATCGCTATCATGGCAGTGATATTCGCGATACTCTGCAGTCGCTTGCCCGTCTCCTCCGGTGCAAAGAAATTCTTCATATGTATCACACTCCTTTGCACCATATTACTACCCTTTCCCGTATTTTGTCAATAGCGCTTGTCCCAAAACACGGCCCTCCCGCTACCATTCGCCGGAAGGGCCGCTCTGTTCACTCAGATGCTGTTCATGAACTCCTCGTAGGTATACCCCGCCGCCTCGTCCTCCGTCAGCACGCGGGCAAACGCCGCACGCCCCGCCGTGCCGCTGCCAGGGCCGGTACAGCCGTACTCGGCATAGAACCCCGCCTGATGGAAGACCGGCTTGCCCCAGTCGTCCCAGCCCTCGGGCTTGATGTGCGGGCCGATCTCGCAGCCGATCAGCACCGTTTTCGCGAATTCGCGCCACGGGCGGCCCAGGTACATGCAGCCGTCCGGCACGCCCTCTCCCGCCAGGAACCGGCAACGCCGGAAGACATAGCCATACTTCTGCCCCTCCGGCGTGGAGGCCGCTGTGGCATAGCCGCCGGGGACGCGGCCGTCCGTGTAGGCGTTGATGCTCACGATGTCGCAGTCCTCAAACCAGGCCGCCGCGCCGCCAAAGATGAAGTCCACGTCGCCCTTGATGGTACACCGGCGGTAGGTGTGCCTCTGCGCCTTGCGGGGGAGCGTCTGCGTCGGGCCGATGAAGCCGCCGGGAATGACCTCCCGGGGCGGCAGGGGCGCCGTGAAAAGCGTATCCTGGGCGGAGAGAAGCGTCACGTCCTCGCAGGTGAAGAGGTCGCCATCGGCAAAGAGGGCGATGCACTGCCCCACCGACTCGCGGGGCGCGGCGGCATTCTCGATGGTCAGGCCGCGCAGGGTGCAGCCGTCCGCCAGCACCAGAAGCGTGTAGGTGCGGAAGGTGCCGCGCTTCACACCGTCGGGCAGGATGGTTGTGGCCGCGTCGGCCCACACGATGCGGGTTTTGTCCGCGCCTGCGCCCTCGATGGTGGTATTGGGGCGGCGCAGTTCGACCTTCTCGCGGTACTCGCCGGGCGCAAGGCGGATCACGGCGGGCGTGCCGTCCGCAGGCAGGCTGTCGATGGCGTTTTGAAGGGCGCTCTGCCCGGGCTGTACGGTGATGATCTGCATAACGAAAAACCTCCACGTTTATGTCGCGGAGGTTTTCGCTTTCCGGGAGGCAAAATCCTGCCTGTCCGCCATTCCTTTCGGAGGCTCAGCCGTAGCTCGCGCCCTCGGTCACGTCCGTCTGGGTGTTGGTGTCGTTCATCAGACCGTCCTCCGCAGGGGTGGACATGTCGGTGGACGTGGCGCCCTGATTGCGCTGCGCATCCTCCCAGGCACGCTGGATGGCAGTGAGAATGTCGCCG
>JBGVOA010000390.1:0-4794 GCA_045126095.1 Christensenellales bacterium
AAATGACCTCGTCTGGGAGAAAACTGCGCTATATTTCGGCTTTTATGGCGCACATTATTCTGCTGAGGAACTGAAAACCGCATTTCAATCAGAACTCCGGAAGCGGGAGGCAAAAGCGGGCCAGAGCTACGAATGCTTCCCCGACATTCCCTTTGAAGAGGTGCTGGCCGAGCTTCTCCGTGCGCGTGGCGTACGCAAGAACGTGAAGCAGCTGGCCATCAATGCCGCGCAGCTCTTCCGCATCGCGTCCATTGAGTATATCCGCGTTTATCCGGGTGTGACGGACGCGCTGGCCACGCTGCGCAGCAAGGGGTACCGCCTGTGGCTGCTGAGCAACGCGCAGGCGATCTTCACGGCCTACGAGCTGCGCCTTCTGGGCCTGGATGGCCTCTTTGACGGCATCCTGCTCTCCTCCGACTACGGCTTCCGCAAGCCGGATACGCGCTTCTACCATGCCCTGACGCAGGCGCATCAGCTGGATCCGGCACGCTGTCTGATGATCGGCAACGACCGCGAGACCGATATCGTCGGCGCGAAGGCCGCGGGCATGTCCACCTTGTATATGCACACAGCGCTGACGCCTTCCCATCAGGCTGCCGCAGATCCTTCCCTGCATCCTGATCGCGCTGATTTTGGCTGCCGTCACCTTGAATTTGAGGGGGATGACTGGGCAGTCCTCGCCCCTTGCATCTGCCGGCTCTGATCCATTTTCAACAAGCGTCATAACCGTCCGGCATTCTGCAATCCGCAGTTTACCGGACTTTTTTGTATACAATCCCAAAAATGACCTTGCAGCAAAAACATTTCATTAGGTTTTGGTTTTAAGTGCATATTGACCATACAATAAATCGACAGTTAGACAAAATAACATAGAATATATTATAGCTTACCATGCAAATAGATCGGAGGTACTCAGCATCATGGGCGCATATGCACTGGATTACGTCAGAATTGGCCAGCGCATCAGAACCGCACGCATTGCGCAAGGCTGGCAGCAGGCCGAGCTGGCATACCGCGCCGGACTGAACAGCTCCTATGTGAGCCACATCGAGACAGGGCAGACAAAGCTCTCCCTGCCGACGATTGTGAAAATCGCAAACGCACTTTCCATCTCCGTGGACGCGCTGCTTTGCGATAACCTCACGCTGTCCCGTCATGTGTACGATCAGCGCTTTGCTGAGGAGCTGCAGGACTGCGACAACACGGAGCTGCAGGCGTACCTGGAGATGCTCCAGTCCGCCAAGCGCGTGCTGCGCAAAGCCCGCAGCGCCTCCCACGATCCGGATCTGTAAGGTCCGCCCGTCTATGCCATTTACTGGAGTGTGATGCCATGATCCTTGATCTGCAAAAGGCCAGTCTGCTCAAGCGCGCGTCCGCCTTTTTGCTGGATGCGATCCTGCTTGTCGTGCTGGCCACAGGATTTTTCTACATTATATCTGTCGTCACCGGCTACGAGCAGCACCGCCTGGTCGTAGCGGAAGCCACTGAGCGAATCAGCCAGGAATACGGCGTGACGGCGGAGATGACCAGCAAGTCCTACGAGGAACTGACCGAGGCTGAAATCGCTGCCATCAATGCGGCGGACAAGGCGCTTCAGTCAGACGAGGCCGCTTGCCATGCATATGTCATGGTGGCAAACCTCTCCACGCTGATCGTCTCCCTGGGGCTGCTGCTTGCCTTCGTCTTGCTGGAATTCGTCGTTCCGCTGCTCTTTGGCAACGGGCAGACGCTGGGCAAGAAGATCTTCGGCATCGCCGTGATGCACATCCAGGGCGTAAAGCTGGGCCATGTGGCGCTTTTCACCCGCACAGTGCTGGGCAAATACGCCGTGGAAACCATGCCCCTGGCGCTCTCGGCGCTTTACCTCATCAGCGGGCTGGGTTCCCCTGTTTTCCTGCTCATCGGCGCCGCCCTGCTGCTCGTGCAGCTCATCGTTGTGATCGTCTCCCACGAGAACGCGCTGCTGCACGACAAGATGGCCGTCACCGTCACTGTGGATCTTGCCAGCCAGATGATCTTCGACACCTACGATCAACTGCTTGACTACAAGAAGAAGATGCACGCCGAAAAGGCCGCATCTCAGCCCTATTGACCCATACCAACGACCTGAAAGGAATGACGCACGCATGCAAATCGAGCTCCGGAATCTGACGAAGGTCTTCCCCAGCCGGAACAAGAAGTCCGGCGAGGAGGTCATCGCTGTCAACGACTTCACCTTCACCATCCCCGATGGACAGCTCATCGGCCTGCTGGGCCCCTCCGGCTGCGGCAAGTCCACCACGCTGTACATGATCTCCGGCCTGCAGAAGCCCTCCGGCGGCCAGATCTTCTTCGGCGATGAGGACGTGACCGAGGTCTCCCCCGAGGACCGCGGCATCGGCCTGGTTTTCCAGAATTACGCCCTCTATCCCCACATGACCGTGAAGCAGAACATCCTCTTCCCCCTTCAAAATCTGCGCGGTCAGGACAGGATGAGCAAGGCGGACATGCTCGAGCGCGCCTACCAGGTCGCCAAGCTTGTGCAGATCGACGAGCTGATGGACCGCAAGCCCTCCGAGCTTTCCGGCGGACAGCAGCAGCGCGTTGCCATCGCGCGTGCACTGGCGAAGATGCCCCGCGTACTGCTCCTGGACGAGCCGCTGTCCAACCTGGACGCCCGCCTGCGCCTGCAGACCCGCGAGGAGATTCGCCGCATCCAGAAGGAAACCGGCATCACCACCATCTTCGTCTCCCACGACCAGGAGGAGGCCATGTCCATCTCCGACATGATCGTCGTGATGAAGCTGGGCGTGCTGCAGCAGATTGGCCGTCCCCAGGATGTGTACGATGATCCCGCGAACCTCTTCGTGGCCAAGTTCCTGGGCACCCCGCCCATCAATATCTTCAAGGGCAGCATCCGCTCCGAGCGCCTGTTCATCGGCGATGCGGACGTGCTGGCTACCCCCGGCGTGGCGGATCAGGAAGTTCATGTGGGCGTGCGCCCCGAGGGCTTCATCCTTGACCCCAACGAAGGCGCTCTTGTGTGCAACCTGAGCAACGTGGAGGTCATGGGCCGCGATGTGAGCGTCGTCTGCACGAGCGAGGCCAGCGAGAACCCCATCATCCGTGCCATTATTGATGCGGACGACCGCGCCTCCATCACCGGCGACTCCGTCCGCTTCTCCCTCAAGCCGCACAAGGTTTTCCTCTTCAGCACCCAGGACGAGACCCGCATCCGCGTTGGCGAGGTGAAGTGACATGGTAGACAGCAAGCACCAATGGAAGGCATGGCTGTACCTTGCGCCGGCCCTCGTCCTCCTGCTCATCTTCACCGTCTGGCCCATCATCAACACGGTGCGCCTGGCTTTCATTGAGGACTACAACAGCCTTGATGCGGTGAAGAAGAACTACGCCTCCTATACCGCAACCGCGGGCATGGAGGAAGAGGAGCAGTCGGAAATCAAGATCGGCATCGGCAACTTCCGCAAGGTCATCGATAACGAAAAGTTCCTCACCAGCCTCAAAAACACCATTCTCCTCACGGTCATCACCGTGCCGCTTTCCACCCTCCTGGCACTGCTGATCGCCGTGGCGCTCAACTCCATCAAGCGGCTGCAGAAGGTGCTGCAGACCATCTTCTTCCTCCCCTATGTGACAAACTCCATCGCCATCGGCATGGTCTTTGCCGCCATGTTCAACATCGTCGGCATGAACCTGACCGGTAAGCGCCCGAGGATCATGTCCCTGGGCATCATCAACAACATCATCGAGTTCTTCGGCGGCGAGGCGATCAACTGGGTCAACCCCGGCTCCACCTACTGGGCCAACATGTTCGTGCTGATCGTCTACATCGTCTGGAATGCGCTGCCCTTCAAGATCCTGGTGCTCCTGGGCGGCCTGCAGAGCGTCAACAAGCAGTACTACGACGCGGCGAAGATCGACTCCACCCCCCGTTGGCGCGTCTTCACCAAGATCACCGTGCCGCTGCTTTCTCCCATGATCGCCTACGTCGTCATCACCGGCTTCATCGGCGGCTTCAAGGAGTATTCCAGCATCGTGGGTATTTTCGGCGAAACGATGGGCCCCAAGGGCTACCCCGACACGCTGCTCACCATCGTCGGCATGATCTACAAAGTCCTTCCCAATCAGGATTACGGCCTTGCAAGCGCTGCTGCGCTGATCCTGTTCGGCATCATATTCGTTGTCACGATGCTGAACATGTGGGTCAGCAAAAAGCGCGTGCATTATTGAGAGGTGCAGCATGTCAGCAAACAACACTACGTTCAACACCATGGGCACGCGGAACATGCGCCGGATCAATCACATGCAGCGCTTCACCAAGCCGCTGACCACCCTGGGCACCTACCTGTTCCTCCTGGCCATGGCGGTCATCGTCCTCTTCCCCTTCTACTGGATGATCATTTCCTCCCTGAAGGATCTGACGGAGTACCGCGCGCCGGTGCCTACCTTCTGGCCTAAAAAGCTGCTGTTTGAGAACTACGTCACCGCCTTTACCGAGGGCGACCTGGGCCGCCTCTTTATGAACACGGCCTATGTGGGCGTTGTCTCCACCCTGCTCTCCCTGGTCATCACGGTGCTGACCGCCTTTGCCCTGGCCCGCCTGGAGTTCAAGGGCAAGAATGTCCTCTTCGCCGGCCTGCTGGCCACGATGATGATCCCCGGCGAGCTGTTCACCATCACCAACTACCAGACCGTCAGCGCCTTTGACTGGACGGATCAGTACATCGTGCTGATCGTGCCCTTCCTGGTCAGCGTCTTCTACATCTACCTCCTGCGCCAGAACTTCCTGCAGAT
>JBGVOA010000391.1:0-2359 GCA_045126095.1 Christensenellales bacterium
CCTTGCACAGCGGCGTGGTGTACTCCGTCATAGGGTCCTCCTACAGCAACTCCCCGACGAAAATCGCCGGGGAGGAAGTGTTCAGATCATTCCATCGCAGCCGAGTCCGGCTCGGGCGTGGGGGTCACGAAGACCTCCAGGTGGGTATAGTTGTCCTGGGAGAGCCACACGCCGTCCTCCGCGTCCGGCTCGGGCGTGGTGGAGGGCACCAGCACAAAGGCCTCCGGGCTGCCGGGGCGGGCGAAGATCAGCGTGAGCTGCACCCAGTTGTGCTCATCGTGGAACTGATCGGGGTAGTAGGCGAAATACGCGCGGGGCTGTGCGCCCTGCACATCGTTGACCAGCTCCTCGAAGCCGCGGGTGGGCTCGGAGAGGATGCGGCCCGCGTACGCATCGGTGATGGTACGGGCGGATTCCAGCGCGATGGCGTTGGGGCTGGCCGCGTGGATGCAGGCTGCCGATACGATGGCAAAGCGGTTGGGGTCCTGCATGCGCAGCTGCAGGGAGTGCAGGCCGCCCTCGCCAAACACCAGGCTGATCTCCGCCGGAGGATCATATGGGGCGAAGGGGTCGTCCGGCAGCGTCACGCCGTCCATGCCCAGATCCGCCAGGCGCGGATACAGCCCGTGCAGCACGTCGATCTGCCCGCCGCCGGTGGCGGAAAGCGCCGCGTTCACGCGGGTGATGTAGCTTTGCAGCAGCTGCTGGCTTGGCGTGAGGTCGCCGGGCCAGCGCAGCTCCGCCAGGGCCGCTGCGCCCAGCAGAACCGCGCACAGCAGGAGGGCAAGGAGTTTCTTCATCCCGTCACCCCTTTGCGTTTTCGCGCAGCTCCAGGAACTTCGCAATCAGTTCCACTGCGCCCTCCACGCCCAGCGCGCCCGTGTCCACCACCAGGTCATAGTTGTCCACGTCGCCCCAGGTGGCGGTGGCGTAGTAGTTGTAGTAGCTGGCGCGCTGCTTGTCGGCCTTGCGGATGCGCTCCTCGGCCTTGTCCTTCTCTACGCCGTAGTAGGTCACCGCACGCTGGATCTTGCTGGGCATATCGGCCTTGACGAAGATGCTGACGGTGTCCGGGTTCTCCCTGAGGACGTAATCGGCACAGCGACCGACGATGACGCAGGGGCCCTCCTCCGCCAGCTTGCGGATGGCGTCAAACTGTGCCAGGAAAATGCGGTGGTTCAGCGGCATGTCCATGTAGAAATTGCCGGTGCCCATGTGGTGCTGCATGCCGGTGACGAGGCTGAAGAGCAGCGAGCGGGTGGGCTTTTCGTCATGCTCCTCGAAGATCTCCTCGCAGATGCCGCTCTGCTTGGCGGCCTCACTCAGCAGCTCCTTGTCGTAGAAGGGGATGCTCAGCTTCTCGGCCAGCAGGCGGCCCACATAACGTCCGCCGGAGCCGAACTGACGGCCGATGGTGATGATGCATTTCTGTGCCATAAAATGCTCCTCCTTTTATATTGCGCGGGATTGCGCGTAACTTCATCCGTATGTCTCCAGTATAGCACAAAAATGGCGCGGAGGCAATGCTTTTTCGTGATGAATGGCTGAAATGGGCGTGCCTGAAGCCGGATAGGCTGAATGCGCCAGAACCTGCCTGAAATGGCTGAAATTTTGTCGGGATTTCCATTGACAACGGGGCACGGTATCTGTTACAATTTTTCTTAACCATAAACCATCTACCCATGATTTGTGAGGAGGATTTGCGCCATGCTTCAGAAGGTTGTGCGGGAAGGTCTCACTTTTGACGACGTGCTGCTGGTTCCGGCCCGCAGCGAGGTGCTGCCCAAGGACGTTGATATGTCCATTCAGCTGACCCCTGTGATCAAGCTGAACATTCCCCTGATGTCCGCTGCCATGGATACCGTGACGGATTCCCGCATGGCCATCGCCATGGCCCGCGAGGGTGGCCTGGGCATCATCCACAAGAACATGTCCATCGCCGATCAGGCGGCCCATGTTGACAAGGTCAAGCGCTCTGAGCATGGCGTGATCACCGATCCCTTCTTCCTGGCTCCCCACAACCTGATTCAGGATGCGGAGAACCTCATGGCCCGCTATAAGATCTCCGGCGTGCCGATCTGCGAGGGCGGCAAGCTGGTGGGCATCCTCACCAACCGCGACCTGCGCTTTGTGACGGATTACTCCCGCCCCATCCACGAGTACATGACCAGCCAGAACCTGATCACTGCGCCCGTGGGCACCTCCCTGGAGGAGGCGAAGATGATCCTGGCCAAGCACCGCATCGAGAAGCTGCCCATCGTGGACGAGAACGGCGGCCTGCGCGGCCTGATCACCATCAAGGACATCGAAAAGTCCACCAAGTATCCGAATTCCGCGAAGGATTCCAACGGCCGTCTGC
>JBGVOA010000392.1:0-1644 GCA_045126095.1 Christensenellales bacterium
CCAATGCCGAGTTCCACCCCCAGGTGGCTGAGCGCGAGCGGGAGATCGCCCGCCAGGCCAGCGAAGAGACCATCAAGCTCCGCGACGAGGCCGAGAAGCTGCGCCGCGACATTGAGGACAAGCGGGAGAACGCCATCCGCAAGGCCAAGGAGGACGCGCGCCGCATCGTTGAGCAGGCAAGGCGCGATTCCGAGGGGATCATCGCGGACCTGAAGCGCATGAAGAAGGAAGGCAGCGCCCCCGACGGCGTGAACGCTGCCCGCCGCGCCCTGGAAAAGACCATGGACGGCCTGGCCGAGGGCATCCAGCAGAAGCAGGACGACAGCGCGCCGCCCACGACCCTCAACCCCGGCGACACCGTGAAGATTCTCACCATCGGCAGCAACGGCACCGTCGTTTCCGCGCCCAACAGCAAGGGCGAGGTGGAGGTGCAGGCCGGCATCATGAAGATGAAGGTGGCGCTGAAGAACCTGCGTCTGGTACAGAAAAAGCCTGCTGAGATCAAGGCGGCCAAGGCCAAGCAGGGCAATGTCAGCATGCAGACCGAGGGCCTGAGCCGAACGGTCAAGATGGAGTGCGACGTGCGCGGCATGATGCTGGAGGACGCGCTGATCGAGGTGGACGGCTTTATCAACAATGCGATCATGGGTGGTCTGGCGGAGGTCAGCATCATTCATGGCAAGGGCACGGGCGTGCTGCGCGCGGGCATCCAGCAGCATCTGAAGCGTCACAAGGGTGTGGCGAGCATGCGTCTGGGCGTCTACGGCGAGGGCGAAACCGGCGTCACCATCGTGAAGCTGAAGTAAGCTCCACGCGGGTGCAACGAAACACGCCCCCCTCAAAGGAACTCCAACCCAATCCGAAACACTTAATTCCCCCCCGCTCCCCTCCGGGGGAGCCTTTTCATCACGAAGCAAGGCAGGTGAAGACATGATCACGCTGATCAGCGGCACGACCCACACAGGTAAAACCGCTCTGGCACAGCGGCTGCTGGAGCAGCACGGCTGGCCCTACTTGTCCCTTGACCATCTGAAAATGGGGCTGATCCGCAGCGGCTACACAGATTTGACGGTGGAGCAGGACGATGAACTCACGGTCCTCATGTGGCCCATCGTGCGGGAAATGATCAAGACTGCCATTGAGAATGAGCAGCACATGGTCATCGAGGGCTGCTATCTGCCTTTTGACTGGCGTAAGGACTTCGACGAGGAATACCTGCCGCATATCCGTTTTGTGTGCCTGGTGATGACTGAGGAGTATCTGCGGAACCATTTTTCTGACGTGCGTCATTATGCCAGCGTGGTGGAAAACCTGGAAGAGGAGCCGGAGCTTGATCTGACAGAACTCATCCGGGACAATGCGGCCAATCTGGCCAAATGCCGCGAGCATGGCTGCGAGGTCATCCTCATTGATGACGCGTACCGAGTCGAGCTGCCGAATTAACAGTCTCGTCATATCTGTGTCACACTTCTATGTTATCCTATCCTCGGAGGTGTCCAACCCATGAAAGATAAACCCTACATCCTCATCGTTGACGATGATCCCAACATTGCCCATCTGGTGCAGCTGTACCTGGAAAAGGAGGGCTTTCTGGTGAAGGTGGCCTCCCGCGGGGACGACGCGCTGGCGGAATTCCGCCTGCTG
>JBGVOA010000393.1:0-3500 GCA_045126095.1 Christensenellales bacterium
CGGAAGATCGCGTCCCGGCTGATGTCCGCGCCTGCGCCGCACCACGTGTTGTGGCGGCCCAGCAGCGCATCCAGGTACCAGCCGTCGCCGCAGCCCGCATCCAGCAGACGATGCTCGCCCGGGGGCAGCAGGGCCTCGATGGCCTCGACCACCGCATCGTAGCACCCGGAAGCGAACACGCGCCGGCGCGCATCGAACAGGGCTGCGTCGTAGCAGGAATCGACCTGCTGGCTCAGCACGTTGAGGCAGCCCTTTCGGTTGACGTTGAGGCGGTGCCGGGCGGGGCAGGCAAGGTCGTCGCCCGCGCGGGTGAGGGGCGCGCGACAGACCGGGCAGCGCAAATTGCCCAGGCGATCCGCGGCGAGGAAGAGCTTGTCACGTTTGGAAAGCATAATGGCCTCCGATCAATCAGTGAATTCGGCGATGAGCGCCCGCAGGTCGGCTTCGTTGTCAAGCATCACACCATCGCGGCGGAAGCGTTCGGTGATGACTCGGCCATCCTGCCAGAACTCTACCTCCCAGCGCTCGCCGGGGACGGCAATCTCCACCATGATGGCGTGCTCGCTGTGCTTGGACAGGCGGTAGATCAGGTTGTGAGCCTCGAGGTCGTTCAGAAGGGAAATCAGCTTATGCATAGCGTCCTCCATGTATCTTGCTGCATTCCAAATCGCTGTTTTTACAGAAAATGAATGACAAGCGCGCACAAAGCGGCGAATCCGCCGAAGCCGCCCAGAAACAGGAGCGTAAAGAGATGGCCGGGATAGAAAGGCAGCTCGAAGCCCTTGGGAAAGCTTTTGCGCAGCAGGCGGCGGCACAGGGCTTCCAGGGGGATGCAGCATACCCCGAAGGAGCCGAATCCCGCGATAAGCGCGGCAGCTCCGCCCAGGCCGAACAGCACCACATCCGGGAAGCCGGAGAACTGCTCATGTCCCAGCAGCTTCAGGGCGATCATGTACAGCAGGAAGGGCAGAAGGATGGCGGGGATCACGCATGCGGTGACGGCATAATACCACCCGCGCCGCTTCTCCTGAAGGACGAAGGCCACAGCAGTGCAGTAGCCAATGCGGGCGATCGCGCCGTCCGGCGGCTGCCTGTCCAGCCAGCGGCAGATTGCCTGCGTCAGGGGAGAAATCGGCCTTTTTTTGCGCGCCATGGGTTCACCTCCGTCCTTTTCTTCCTCCATTATACCGCATGCGGGCAAAACAGGCAAGCAAAAACCGCAGGGCATGGAAGCCGCTGCGGTCAGGGGTCAGTCGGTGAAGTCGAATTCGTCGGCGTTCTGCTGCTTGAAGAGCTGGTACACGGCCTCGGCCTCGTCCTCGTCGTCCACGCCGATGTAGGCCTCTGCGTCCTCCTCGCCCTCGATGGGCTCGATGCGCAGGATGACCACCAGGCCGTCGTCGTCCGCCACGGGCAGCACCACGGCGTACTCGTGACCGTTGTATTCCACCACGTCCAGGAACTCGTATTCCACGTCGTTGCCGTCCGCGTCGGTCAGGGTGATGATGGGGTCAAGCTCCTCGGGGGTGGGGGTGTTCATTTCGTCCATGCGTGTATCTCCTTTCGCGCCGGGATGGGCCCCGGCTCGTCCGCATCCATTATAATGCGGTGCGCGGCGGATTGCAAGCCCTTATTCCTGTGTGGCCCAGCACACCAGCGTCAGGCCGGGGCCTACGTGCGCGCCGATGAGGCAACCGATGCCCACGCAGCGGATTTCCGGCAGGGGAACGCCCGCGTCCAGCAGCAGCTGGCGCACCATGGCGGCGGTTTCCGGGCAGTCCGCGCCGCCGACGTACATGGGGACGGACACGTCCGGCGGGTTCTGCTTCACCTGCTCCACATACCAGGCATAGCCCTTTTTCAGACCGCGCACCATGCCCGCCTTTTCGATCACGCCGCCCTCCAGCTTCAGCGTGGGCTTGATGGCCAGGGCGCTGCCGACCTTGCCGACGATGGGGTTCAGGCGGCCGCCCATGACCAGGTACTTGAGGTCGTCCGCCAGGCCGATCATCCGCTGACGCTTCTTCAGCGCCTCCACGGCGGACGCGGCCTCCTCCAGCGTCGCGCCCGCATCGCGCATGCGGACGGCGCAGTCCACCAGCATGATTTCGCCGCAGGTGGCGGTGAGGCTGTCGATGACGGCGATGCGCTCCGGCTGCTTCATGGACGCAGCCGCGTTGACCGCGCTCTGATAGCCGCCGGAAAGGCGGGAGGAGCCCGCAATGACCAGCGCGCAGTCCGCCGGGTCGCTGAGGGCAATCTTGAGCGCGGCCTTCCAGGAGGCTTCCGGGACCATGGAGGTCTTGGGCAGCTCCGTGGCGGTGCCAAGGCGGGCGTAGAAGTCCGCCTGGGTGAGGGAAACGCCGTCGTCGGTGTACTCCTCCATGCCAAAGCGCACGGGCTGGAAGGCGAAGAGCACGCCCGGGTCGCGGTGGGCGGCGTGGATGTAATCGGACATGCTGTCCGTGATGATGCGGATCATGGTCACATTTCCTCCTGACCGTAAAAGTAGTCGTTGATGCCGCGCAGGCCATCGATGAGCACATCGAGCTGGTCGGCGGGGATGGCGTGGGTGACAGCGTCCACCATGCGGCGGTGGAACTCCCGGTGATGCTTCTCCACCTCCAGCGCGGCGGGGGTGGGGAGTACGTGCACGCGGCGCTTGTCGGATGCGGACTGCCGCCGCTCCAGGTAGCCCTTGCGGATGAGGGTGGAAACCGCCACCGTCAGGGAGCCAGCCGTGATGCGCAGCGTTGCCGCCAGGACGGTCATGGTGTTGTCGTCCTCCTGGGCGCGGCAGACAGCCTCAATGATGTGGATCTCCCGCATGGAGAGCCCTGAGCACTGCTTTTGCAGCGTGCGCTCCTCAATGCGCAGCAGGTCGTTGAAAAGGTGCACCAGCACCTGGTCGATCATTTTCTCGTGCTTTTCCAAAGGTATGCCCCGATTCTTTGAAGTTCAAACCATGCTGTCAAAATTAATGTTGCCGCAGCAACGCCGAAAGAATACCATAGGTTCGCAGCGCTGTCAATGGCAAATGCTTTGATTTTCAAAATAAATGCAGAGGCGCTGCAACGGGGCAGGGCAGGGGACTGATTGCCAAAGAATTTTTGAAGAATTTGCGCAAAATGCAATTCACCCCTTGCTTTTTGTGCAAGAGTGCGCTATAATGTTTGAGCCGTATTGCAATGACGATTGGGTCCCGTGCGATCCTTCTGTGTGAACCATGTCAGGACCGGGAGGTAGCAGCATTAAGCATTTGACGGATGTGCTGCGGGAGAGCCCAATCTGAGCGTACGGTATTTTTGTACCCAGATGGCGTTTCCGGTTGTACGAAATGTGTATTTCCCCTCGACAAGAGGGGATTTTTATGTATAATGAAAGAGTCTGTGACAATAACACATGCGTGGAGGTCATGTAACCATGGAACTGAATGTGATCCGCAAAGCCGATCCGGCGGTTGCCGAAGCCATCGAACCCGAGCTGCAGCGTCAGCGCAC
>JBGVOA010000394.1:0-5746 GCA_045126095.1 Christensenellales bacterium
ACTCCACAAACAGCGCCTCAAACATGTCCACCACATACCCCCGGAACAGGCGGTCGATCATGTTGCCCACCGCGCCGCCCAGCATCAGCATCGCCGCGATGCGGCTGACCGGGCCCAACCGGTAGCCCCGCAAAATCCACCAGCCCAGGGCGATGGCCGCCGCAGAAAACACCCCCAGCAGCCACGCCGCCATCAGCCCTGCGCCTATGGTCAGCGCTGCGTCCGCCACGTTGAACACGGCAAACTCCACAAACAGCGCCTCAAACATGTCCACCACATACCCCCGGAACAGGCGGTCGATCATGTTGCCCACCGCGCCGCCCAGCATCAGCATGGCCGCGATGCGGCTGACCGGGCCCAGCCGGTAGCCCTTCAAAATCCACCAGCCCAGGGCGATGGCCGCCGCAGAAAACACCCCCAGCAGCCACGAATGTCCGCTGAGCATGCTGAAGGCCATGCCCGTATTCTCCGCATAGGTGAAATTCAGCACGCCAGGGATGAGGATCACATCCCGCCCCAGAGCGCTGCTGAGCCATTTTGCAAGCTGGTCAGCCGCAACCACCGCCGCCGCCAGCCAATACCACTTTTTCATCCGCCGTTCGCTCCGCTCTCCACGAGATTGAGGATCTGCCGCAGGAACTCCCCGATGACCGGGAGATTGCGCTGCGCCAGCCCCTGCAAAAGCCACACCAGCACCGCGCCCAGGATGGTGAAGCCGATGGCCGTTCCCAGCCCGCGCACGATGCCGCCCACAAGCTGCATGCGGTAGAAACGCCGCTTGTCCTCCAGGTAGCGAATGTATTCCGGCAGACGCAGGCGCTCCAGCTGCATCAGGTGCTCATCCAGTTTGTTCGCCATCCAGGCCGTCCATTCCTTCATATACACGCCCCCCGTTGGGGGTAGGATGACGGTTTTCCGGCCCGGGTATGCATCATTGTGCCCGCAACGCCTGCCATGTCTGCGCCAGCCGCTGCTCAAGCACCTGCAGCCAGCCTTCGTTGACGTACTGCCGGTAGAAGCTCTCGGTGTACATGGTCAGGTCGAGGAACACGTCATACCACAGGATCCGGCGCTGCTCCTCGGGTGTGAAGCCGGTCTTGCCATAGCCCGCGAGGAAGGCCGGATGCTGGTTGGGCGAGCGGAAGGGATCGTCCATCAGCGGATCGCCCCAAAGCGTCCGCTCCCAGTCGATCACGCCCGACAGGCGGCCCTCATGCACGAAGATATTCCCCGCCCACATGTCAAAGTGAACGAGACAGGGTGCGGTCACCTGGTCAAAGCAGGCGCGATCCCGCTCCAGCTGAGCCAGCAGCTCCTCCGGCGTGAAGCAGAAGGACAAGCCCCTCCTCGCCGCGTCGCCCAGGACATTGCCGAGCATGTACCTTTCCAGCTCATACAGCGTGGCGAACCGGCGCGCATCCCCCGCAAGGCCAAAGGTATCCCGGTGAATCGCCGTGGTCAGCCGCTGAAATGCGCCGACCTCCCCCATGACAGCGTCGACGATCTCCGCAGGCAGCTCCCCGGCGACGCTGCTCAGGCTGCGCCCGGGAATGACCTCCATGAAGAAGTACGTGCCGCTGCACAGTGTGCGGCTGAAGTCGCTGAACTGAACGCCGGGCACATGGGGAATGCCGTGCCGCCGCAGCAGCTCCATCGTGGTGACCTCGGCCCGCATCAGCTCAATTTCGTTCGTCATCAGCCCGTCGGGGTTCGCAGAGGCAATTTTGAGGATGCTGGCCGTTCCGTCGGTATAGTCAATGCGGTAGGCCGCGTTGAACATGCCCTCGGTCAGCTCGGTCAGCTGCTGCACCTCTTTGTCCGGAAAAGCAGCCTTCGCCAATCGGATCAGGACTTCGTCAGACTGGTGGTTCTTGGTGACGCTCATGCCGTAAGCCCCCTGCTGTCATCGTGTCCCGAACAGGTTCATCACAGAAACCTCCGGGCGTCACCATTGTACCAGAACGGGCGCACAATGGCAATCCGTTTGCGGAAGTAATCGCCATAACAAAAGGGACTCCCCGTCGGGAAGCCCCTTCCTTTCATGGCTCTCAGTGGCATCCGCCGCCGCAGTGGTGGTCGCTGCAGTCGTGGTCGCCGTGGTCGTGGTGGTGATTGCAGGTCGCGCCCTCGGCATAGGTCAGCGTTCCCGCCAGATAATCCGCCACGGCCTCGTCCGCGCTGCCGGACACGCCCGCACGCAACTCCACGCCGATGGTGGACAGCGCCACCTGCGCGCCGCCGCCAATGCCGCCGCAGATCAGCACGTCCGCCTGCAGGCCTGCCAGCACCGCCGCCAGGGCCCCGTGGCCGCGTCCGCCGGTGGACACCACCTCGCTGGAAACCACCTTGCCGTCCTCCACATCGTAGACCTTGAAGGCCGCCGTGTGACCGAAGTGCTGGAAGATCTCGCCGTTTTCATAGGTTGCTGCAATACGCATAAAGCCTTCTCCTTTCCTCAGCGGGTGAAGCTGTAGATACCAATCGCCGCAGCGATGGAGAGATTCAGCGAGTCGATGCGCTCGTTGGAGGGGATGCGCACCGGCTGGCCCTTCCTGGCGAACTCCGGCGGCAGACCGCTGCCCTCGTTGCCAAAGACGAGCGTCCACCTTTCCGGCACGCCATCCGCGATCACGTCCGGGAGGCTCCGGGAGCCATCCAGCATGAAGGGAAACAGCGCCCGCTCCGGGTGATCCGCCTCGTAGGCTGCGAAGTCATCATAGGTGTGGATGCGCAGCTGGAACATGCTGCCCATGCTGGCGCGCACCACGCGGGGATCAAACACATCCACGCAGGGGCGGATGAGGGCCACGTCCTCCACGCCAAAGCCCAGGGCTGTGCGCAGGATCGTGCCCACATTGCCGCAGTCCGACGGGTTGTGCAGCACGATGTGCGGCTTGTCCGGCGAAAGCGGATCATCAAACTTGCTGAAGACCGCCGCCGCGAAGCAGTTCTCCTTGCCGGAGATGCGCGCAAGGGCACGGTCAGCCTCCTCCACGCGGACGTGCAGCTTCTCCGCCAGCTCCATCAGCCGCTGAGCCCCCTCCGTTCCGGCGGATTTGGTGTGCAGCAGCACACGACGGGCACAATCCGGCCGGTGCAGCAGGCACTCCATCGCCGGGAACATGCCGGGCGCATAAGCGTAATCAAGGTCACTGCGGTACGGGGACAGGGACGGCATAAGCACACCTCCACATCAGTTGTGAGGAAAAAATCAGAAATATCAATTTTCCCGGGACAGCAGCGTCTTCAGCGCTGCCGCCATCGGCACGGCCAGCACTGCGCCCGCGATGCCAAACAGGCCTCCACCCAGCAGCATTGCCAGCAGCGTCCACACCGGGGATAAACCGAGGCCTGCGCCCACCACGCGGGGGCCAATCAGGCCGCTCTCCACCTGCTGCAGCAGGAGGAAGAAGCTCGCGAAGGTCACCGCCGCCGAGGCGCCCTCAGGCAGCAGCAGCACCGCGCCGATCCCCGCCGCCAGCGGTGCGCCGACAAGGGGGATGAACGCCGTTACCCCCGCCATGGCGGAGATAGGCAGCGCCCCCGGCAGACGCAGCAGCGCCATGCCGATCAGACACAGGCAGCCCAGGAGCAGCGCCTCCAGACACTGGCCAGTCACATAGGCACGGAAGGCGTCCCGCAGGGCCGTCAGCCACAGCGTGATGCGCCGCAGCCACTTTTCCCCCAGCATCCGCCGGGTCAGACGGGTCAGCTGACGGGCAATGCGCTCCTTCCCGGCAAGCAGATACACCGCCAGGATCAGCGCCAGCAGGGCGTTTGCCGCGCCCGCTGCCAGGCCGGTCAGCGCGTCCGCCGCAAGGCCCAGCCACGTCAGCGACGCCTCCATGGCCAGCTTCGCGCCGTGCTGCGCCATCTCCCGCCACTGCGGGAGTCCTGCGCCCTGCAGGCGGGTCAGCAGTGTTTGCAGCATGTCCGGCAGGCGCTCTGCCAGCAGAGCAAGGCATTGCAGGGCCTCCGGGAGGATCGTCCCGGCCAGCCAGGCCAGCGCGGCCAGCGCCCCCGTGAGCGACAACGCCAGGCAGACCGCCCGTGCCAGCCGTCCTCCGTGGGGAAAATACCGCCTTTCCAGCGCCGCCATGGGAATGTTGACCACAAACGCCATGCCCCCGCCGAGCAGCAGGGGCGAAAGCGCGGAAACCAGCGCCGCCAGCGTCTCCCGGCCGGCGCAGAGGAGATAAACCGCAGCCGCCGTCACGCCCAGGCGCAGGCAGGCCGCCCATGAGATGTCCTTCACAGCCGTCCCTCCCGGCGCAGGATGTCCGTTCATCCTACGCCAGAGGGATCACATACTATTCCAGGATTCCAGCACATCTCTTCAAATTCCGAATTCCGAATTTCCGATTCGCTATTCAGGCGAATCAGAACAGCGCCTCGACGAAGTCCTTGGCGTTGAAGGGCTGCAGATCCTCGATGCCCTCGCCCACGCCGATGTACCACACGGGCACCTCCAGCTCCTGGCGGATGGCCAGCGCGATGCCGCCCTTGGCCGTGCCGTCCAGCTTGGTGAGGATGATGCCACCGATTTCGCACACTTCCTTGAAGGCGCGGGCCTGAGCCAGGCCATTCTGGCCGGTGGTGGCGTCCAGCACCAGCATGCAGCGCACCTCGGCCTCGGGGTACTCGCGGTCGATCACGCGGCGCATCTTGTTCAGCTCGTCCATCAGGTTCTTCTTGTTGTGCAGGCGGCCGGCGGTATCCACGATCAGCAGGTCAGCACCCTGGGCCTTGGCGGACTTCACGCCGTCAAAGACCACGGCTGCGGGATCAGCGCCCTCGGCATGCTTGACGATCGGCACGCGGGCGCGCTCGGCCCACACGGTCAGCTGCTCGGCAGCGGCGGCGCGGAAGGTATCGCCAGCGCACAGGATGATGCGGCGGCCGATATCCTGGAAGCGCAGGGCCAGCTTGCCGATGGTGGTGGTCTTGCCCACGCCGTTCACGCCGACGACCAGCATCACCATCGGCCACTTCAGCGGCGGACGCGGGATGTTCATCTGCTCGATCATGATCTGCTTGAGGATGTTCTTCGCTTCCTCCGCATCCTTGACCTTGTTTTCCGCCACGCGCTCGCGCAGCTCGTCCATGATGGCCATGGTGGCCTTCATACCGCAGTCGGAGAGGATCAGGATGTCCTCCAGCTCCTCATAAAAGTCCTCGTCGATCTTCCGGGTCTCCTTGACCAGCGTGTCCACGCGGCCCATCAGCGTATCGCGGGTCTTGGATAGGCCTTCGCGCAGGCGGGCAAACAAGCCCTTCTTTTCTTTCTCAGCCATGGGAGGGTTCCTCCTTGTCAATCAATACTTTATATAGTGTAGCATAGTTTCGTTGATTTGGGAAGCCCCGCGCGCTTACTGCCGCTTGCGGAGCATGCCGCTGGTGCCCATCAGATACAGCGTCAAGCCGGCAACGATCACCAGGCCGCCGATGAAGACCAGCGTCTGCGGCACTTCACCAAACATGAAGAAGCTCCAGACCATCGCGCCCACGGGCTCGCCGAGGATGGCGAAGGACACCACCGTCGCGCTCACCTTCCCCAGCGCCAGCGTGAACATCGAATGCCCCAGCAGCGTGCAGCCCACCGCCAGGCCCGCCACGGCCAGCAGGGCCATCCACGTCATCCGGAAGCCGCCCAGGAAGGGCAGCGTCATCGCCAGCAGCAGCGCGGTCTGCGCATAGAGCAGCACCATGAAGGGCAGCGCCTCCACCGTGCGGCGGGCGTAGCGGT
>JBGVOA010000395.1:0-3028 GCA_045126095.1 Christensenellales bacterium
GAGTGCAGCCACTCCACCATCGAGATGCGCGCGGCCCTGCTTGCCTTCACCCTGCCGCTTTTCCGCCTGGACAACGTCGTCATCGAGGGCAGCAACGCCCTCATCGAGGGCAACCAGCCCAAGTACAGCGTCCACCTGGGCAGCGGCGTGGTGCACCAGCGCGGCGGCACGATGCTCTCCGTCATTCCGGTGCACGGCCAGCACCGCGGACGGCTCTTCCTCCCCTTTGCCGACGACGACCCCAAAACCGCCGAGATCATTTCGAAGGTGCTCCTCTTTGCCGAGGACAGCAAGCTCAAGGACCCCACGATCCTGGAGCAGATTATCCGATAACGCAAACAGCGGCCTCCACCCAAACCGGATGGAGGCCGCTCGTTGTTGTCTGAATGATCTTACAGCTCTTCGCCGTTCTCGATGGCCGCGATCATGTCGATGCGGCGCTGGTGGCGGCCGCCCTCGAACTCGGCGGTCAGCCAGTGGGTGGCGATCATCTTCGCCAGGTCAACGCCCACCACGCGCGCGCCCATGGTGAGGATGTTGCTGTTGTTGTGGCGCTTGCTCAGCTCGGCGCTGTACACGTCCGAGCAGGTGCACACGCGCACGCCCTTGACCTTGCTCGCCGCAATGCCAATGCCGATGCCGGTGCCGCAGATGAGGATGCCGCGGTCGCACTCGCCGTCCGCCACAGCCTTGGCGGCGCGGTAGCCGTAGATGGGGTAGTCACAGCTGACGGCCTCGTTCACGCCGAAATCCTTCCATTCCAGGCCCATGCCGTCCAGCAGTTTCATGATCTCCTTCTTCATTTCAATGCCCGTGTGGTCACATGCCAGTGCGATCATCGTTGTTCCTCCCATATTTTGCGGCGCTGTGCGCCCTTTTTCTCAGTTACAGATATACGAGAAAATTTCCCGTTCTCCTGCCTGCCGCACGGATTTTCCACCGAAAACTCTTGACGGCCATGGTATACTATATTTGTCGAAATATGCCCTGATATAGAAGGAGAACCGCTTCATGCCCAATTCGTGCTCCCTGTGCCGCATCGCGCTGGAAAACGTCAGCGTTGTGCGCGGCGGCCAGACCCTTTTGCAGGATGTGGCCATGCACATCCACTGCGGCCAGCTGACCGTGCTCATCGGCCAGAACGGCGCAGGTAAGACCACGCTGATCCGCGCGCTGCTGGGCGAGATCCCCCACGGCGGCGCGATCCGCCATGTGGATTCGGAAAACCGCGAGGTGCCGCGCCTGCGCACCGGCTATGTCCCCCAGCACCTGAGCTTTGACAAGGAGATGCCCGTGACGGTGGAGGATTTCCTCGCCGCTGCCTTCTCCCGCCGCCCCGTGTGGACGGGCGTGAGCCGCAAAACCCGCGAGAAGGTGCTGTCCGCCCTGCGCGAGGTAGAGGCGGAGGCGCTGGCGAAGCGTCCCCTGGGCCGCTGCTCCGGCGGCGAAATCCAGCGCGTTCTGCTGGCTTTGGCCAACCACCCCACCCCCGACCTGCTGGTGCTGGACGAGCCCGTCTCCGGCGTTGACCAGAATGGCCTGAAAATGTTCCTGGACACCGTCGTGCGCCTGAAGGAGCAGCACCACATGGCCATCCTCCTGGTCAGCCACGACCTGAACCTGGTGCGCGAGTACGCCGACCACGTCGTGCTGCTGGACAAGACCGTCCTCAAGCAGGGCACACCGGACGTGGTGTACGCCTCCCCGGAGTTCCAGCGGATCTTCGGCGTGGGCGCGCGCAACCTGCATTCCGCCCGCATCCACGGCGCAGACCGCTGGCTCCCCCGCGTGTCCGCCGAAAACGCCAACGAGGAGGTGGACGAGTGATGAACGCGATTTACAGCGTGATCGACTTCCTGCTGCCCTTTGAGGCCTTCGAGTGGACGTTCATGAAGAATGCCCTGCTGGCCCTGCTGCTGCTCACGCCCCTGCTGGCCCTGCTGGGCACGATGGCCGTCAACCAGCAGATGGCCTTCTTCTCCGACGCGCTGGGCCACAGCGCACTCACCGGCATCGGCCTGGGCGTGGTGCTGGGCGTTTCCAGCGACCTTCTGGCCATGCTCGTCTTCGGCATTGCCTGGGCGCTGCTGATCTGCCGCATCAAGCAGACCGGCGCGGCCTCCACGGACACGGTCATCAGCGTGTTCTCCTCCACCTCGGTGGCAGCGGGCCTGCTGATCCTCTCCCGTGGCGGCGGCTTTGCGAAGTACTCCACGCTCCTGGTGGGCGATGTGCTGGCCGTCACCCCCGCAGACCTGCTCTGGCTGCTGCTGGCGCTGGTTGTCGGCGTGATCCTCTGGGCGGTGATGTACAACCAGCTGCTGCTGGGCTCTGTCAACGCCTCCCTGGCCAGGACGCGCGGTGTGCGCGTGCGCCTGGTGGAATGCGCCTTTGTGGTGCTGGTGGCCGTGGCGGTCATGCTCTCCATCAAGTGGGTGGGCGTCATGCTCATCAACGCCCTGCTGATTCTGCCTGCGGCGGCCGCCCGCAACGTGGCCCGCTCCAGCCGTCAGCATGCCGTCATCAGCGTCCTGATTGCGCTGGTGTGCGGCTTTGCGGGGCTTGTCTGCTCCTATGCCTGGGACACTACCGTCGGCGCGGCCATCGTGCTGTGGGCCGCCGCCTGCTACTTCATTTCCCTGGGGCTGCGCCGCTTTATCCGGTAAAGCCCGCCTGATTCATGCATAAGGAGGCCTGCGCAATGGATCGCATCCTCATCCTGATGGGCGCTGCGGAATATGTGGACGCCCGCGGCGCCATTGAGTCCGCCCTGCACAACGCAGCGCACCCCGAGGCCCTCTCCTGGGGCCTGACGCTGCAGGAATACCCCGACGAGGAGGGACTCGCTGACCTCTCGGCCCTGCGCGCCCTCTTCAGCCCCGACCCCGAAGCAGAACCCTGGACGGACATGGAGCAGCTCTGGGGCGGCGAGAGCTATGTGCTGATGGCCAACCCCGCCATGCGCTTCACCCCTGGCTGGGATCGCGGGCTGCTCCAGGCGCTGCGCCGCTGTGCAACGGGCCCGGTG
>JBGVOA010000396.1:0-25196 GCA_045126095.1 Christensenellales bacterium
GCATGCACAGGATGCCGAATAGAGTGTGGCTATAGGGTTACGCAATACACTATTGAATATTGACAGTAATAGCCATGATACCAGGAACCGCCCTCCTGCCATCATGGCTATTTTCTATCAAAGCAAATATCAAAATCCACCTGGAAAGGTCAACCTGATTTCCTGGGTCTACAAGACCTCCAACCAGCCTTTTTCTCCCGACCTTCAGATCCCCGCAGATAAGCTCCACCCACCTCCACCTCTGCATTTTCCCAATCTCCCACGCCGTTGCCCCCGACCTTTCCAAATCCCATCTCAGCACCTGTGCGAGTACCCTGTATGCCCTACACGTAAACCGTTCTTATTTCGCAACAAAAAAATCCCGCAACCCCTTGCAAAACAAGGCATTGCGGGAAGTACGCCCGACTGGATTCGAACCAGCGACCTTCAGAGTCGGAGTCTGACACTCTATCCAACTGAGCTACGGGCGCGCAGCCATATTATATTAGCACAGAAACGGAGGAAAATCAAGGGGTACAGGACATTCTTTTCGTTGTCTTCGTTTGCGGTAGAATGGCGAATGGGCGTGTGTTTGCTGCATCATCCCATTTTGCCACAGACGTGGCACAAGACAAGTACGCGGCGCCTTGACTTTATTGATTTTACGGGGGCGTTATTGCAAACGAAATTTATGCGTGATAAAATTGAGATAGATAGCTCTATAGAGTTGGAAAATGATCGGAAACACACTTTTGAACGATGCGGTATAAGGAGGAAATATGAAAAATAAGAATGACCGGATCATCATTCTGACACTTCTGTCTATCATCATCATTCTTGCGGTGTCGGTGGTAATTCTGGCGCTCAGATCTGGTGAACAGCCTGACAAGCGAACAGATATGCAGAAGTATTACGACAGCAAATGTCAGTCCTACTCGGTACAGAATGTAAACCTGGCCAAAGGGCAGATCGTATTCATTGGTGATTCCATAACTGACCTGTATATTCTTGACGATCATTACGCCGATCTTCCTTTGGCCTGTTACAACCGTGGAATTGGCGGTGACACCACCTCGGGCGTTCTTAGCCGTCTTAAGGTTTCGCTTTTTGATCTTAACCCCTCTGTTGTGGTGCTTATGATTGGCACCAACGATATTAACGGTCGTCTTGAAGTGGATGGTATACTCGAAAGATACGAGCAGATAATCGACGAGATCAACGCCAATTTGCCAGATGCACAACTTTACTGTATGTCCATCATTCCACAAAATACACAAATAGAGGAATCCGGTCATATAAAGATAGCCGAGACCACACCCAAAATCATAAGCGCGAATACAAGGATATGTCAGCTCGCAGAGGCAAAAGGTGCTATCTATCTGGATCTGTTTTCGCTTATTGCGGACGAGGATAACCACTTGATCCGCGAATACAGCGACGACGGTCTGCACCTAAACCCCACCGGCCTTTCTGTATGGACAAAGCTGATAAAGCCGTATCTTAACGGAGAAAAGTGAGAATGGAAGGATCAGGCTGCGTTCTTTCCTGGCAGAACATAAAATAGCTGCCAGAGCATATCGCAGTACCTGTAGCGGCGACGCTGTCAGCGGAGCTTCCGAGGGAAGCGTTATGGCTGACAGCGTTTGCCCTTTGTTCATGATTGTGAGTTGAAATGAAAGATGACAAAGAAAAAACCTGCAATCTCATGAAAAATGAGGTTGCAGGTTTTATGCGTGTCTTTGGCCGGCCTGAGCCTTATCCGGCGGGGCTGCGGGTGCGCGTCACACGATACGCGTCGTCCAGCGGGAGCAGTCCCATACCTCGGTGACTACGTCGCGGTAGAACTCCGGTTCGTGGCAGATCAGCAGGATGGTGCCCTTGTAGGCGATCAGGGCTCGCTTCAGTTCATCCTTTGCGTCCTGGTCGAGGTGGTTGGTGGGCTCGTCCAGCAGCAGCACATTGCTCTCGCGGCCCAGCAGCTTGCACAGGCGTACCTTGGCCTGCTCGCCGCCGGAAAGCACGCGCACCTGACTTTCGATGTGCTTGGTGGTCAGGCCGCATTTGGCCAGGGCGGCGCGGATCTCTGCCTGGTTGAGGGAGGGGAACTCGTTCCAGACCTCCTCGATGCAGGTGGTGGCGTTGTGGTAGTCGCCCTCCTGCTCAAAGTAGCCGGTTTGCAGGTAGTCGCCCAGGCTGACCTCGCCGGAGAGAGCGGGGATCAGGCCGAGGATGCTCTTGAGCAGCGTCGTTTTGCCGATGCCGTTGGCGCCGACGAGGGCGATCTTCTGCCCGCGCTCCAGGCGCAGGTTCAGCGGCGTGGTCAGGGGCGTGTCGTAGCCGATGACCAGGTCGCGGGTCTCGAAGATGAAGCGGCTGGGGGTGCGGCCCAGTCGGAAGTTGAATTCCGGCTTGGGCTTTTCTGCCGTCAGCTCGATGCGCTCCATCTTGTCCAGCTTCTTCTGGCGGGACATGGCCATGTTGCGGGTGGCGACGCGGGCCTTGTTGCGGTTGACGAAGTCCTCCAGCTCGCTGATCTCCTGCTGCTGACGCTTGTAGGCGGCCTCCAGCTGCGCCTTCTGCACGGCGTAGACCTCCTGGAATTTGTCGTAGTTGCCTACATAGCGGGTCAGCTTGCGGTTCTCCATGTGGTAGATGAGGTTAACCACCTCGTTGATGAAGGGGATATCGTGACTGATGAGGATGAAGGCGTTCTCGTATTCCTGCAGGTAGCGCTTGAGCCAGGCGATGTGCTCCTCGTCCAGGTAGTTGGTGGGTTCGTCCAGCAGGAGAATGTCCGGCTTTTCCAGCAGCAGGCGGGCGAGGAGCACCTTGGTGCGCTGGCCGCCGGAGAGGTCGCTCACGTCGTGCTCCAGGCCCAGGGCGGTCAGGCCCAGGGCGCGGGCCACCTCCTCCACCTTCGTGTCGATGAGGTAGAAGTCGTGGGCGTCCAGCAGCTCCTGGATCTCGCTCAGCTCGGCCATGTACGCGTCCATCTGCGCTTCGTCCGCCGAGCCCAGCAGGTCGCAGATCTCGTTCATGCGGCCTTCCAGCTCAAACAGCCAGGAGAAGGCGGCGCGCAGCGCATCGCGGATGGACATGCCGGGGGCGAGGTTCGCGTGCTGATCCAGGTAACCGGCGCGCACGCGGGGCGACCACTCCACCTTGCCGTCGTCGGGTTGGAGCTTGCCCGTGACGATGCTCATGAAGGTCGATTTGCCCTCGCCGTTGGCGCCGATCAGGCCGATGTGCTCACCCTTGAGCAGGCGGAAGGATACGTCCTCAAAGATGGCGCGGTCGCCAAAGCCGTGGGACAGGTGCTCGACGGACAGTATGCTCATGGGATTCTCCTTTGCATAAATGCAGCATCCCCCAGAGCTTGGACTGTTCCCGGAACAGTCCAGGCTCCGGGGGACGCTTGCGGTATTACACGCTGTGGGCGTGCTTGAGGCGGTGGCGCACCGTGCCGCGGATGCGGTGGTAATCCTCCGCCATGGCCTTGCGGTCGAAGATGACGGCAATGAGGAAGGCCAGGGGCGTGGCGAGGACGTACACGGGGCAGATGATCCAGAACCAGGGCCAGTACTTGATCTGACCGGCGTGGGGGCCGATCGGCACCCGGGTGAAGAACTCCGGCGTGAAGTTGGCCAGAAGCTCGCCGATGGGGTGGTTGCCCGGGCCCCAGATGTAGGAGGAGTTCTTGTAGTTGATGTCCCAGAAATCGTTGCTGCGCAGCGGGATGAAGCCCAGCTCGGACTGGAAGATCTGGTTGAGGATGATGAAGAGCATCAGCATCAGCAGGCCCGTGGGCGCCCACAGGATGTTCTTGTAGGAGGGCTTGTGCAGGCCCAGCAGCGCCATCAGCAGCGGCACCGCCATCAGCATCCAATGGTGGTAGTAGAAGCGCACGATGTCCAGCTGCTCGGCCAGCTGATTGGTCTTGGCCAGCGGCTCCTCAGGGTAGACGATGGCAATGAAGCCGCTCATGACGCCGATGTAGAACATGTAGTCCTTCACCTTGTTGCTCTTGGACCAGAACAGGAAGGGGAAAAGGGCGATGTTGGCGCCGCAGATGTTGACGAACCAGCTGTCGCGCAGCATGCGGGCTTCGTCCACCGAGTAGGGCGGAATGAAGACCTTCAGGAAGTGCATCAGCAGGCCCAGGGCCAGCAGGCCGAAGAGCACGCCCTTCTGCACTTTCACGCTGCGGTTGCGCAGCAGGTAGTACAGGCCTGCTGTTGCGCCGCTGCAAAGCAGCACCCAGAAGACGTACCAGCCGTTGAATAACTCAATGATCATTGCTATACCTCAGTCAAAACATTGTCGGTTGTGTAGGAAGGATACGCCGGTCGGCTGACTGGCCGGTTGCCAGTATCCGACATGCTAATCATAACGCAAGATGGGGCGTTTGTCAACTTTTTACGGGGCAGCATGAGGTGCAAAACGGCAGGATTTTGCCTTCCGGCTGTCGAAAAGAATAATTTACCCGTAAAAAACAATGCAAATACAGGAGGAACTGCGCATGAATGCAATGAAAAGGCTGCTGGCGGTGCTGGCCTGCCTGCTGCTGATCTGCCTGGCAGCAGGCGCTTCAGCCCGCGAGGCGGACAGCGTGTACCGGGTGGATCTCGCCTCGCAGGGCGTGGAGATCGGCCAGGAGCTGTATGGTATTTTCCTGGAGGACATCAACTTTTCGGTGGACGGAGGCCTCTATGCGGAGCTGATCCAGAACCGCTCCTTTGAGTTCTTCCCCATGCCGACCAACAACAACAGCCCTCAGGCCCACACCTATGGCTGGACGCTGCGGCGCAACGCGGCCATCACCCTGTGCGATGAGGGCGGCATGAACGAAAAGAACCCGCATTATGTCCGCCTGACGGCCGAGGGCTCCGGCGATGGCCTGGTCAACACGGGCTATGGCGGCATCGCGCTGGAGGAGGGCGAAACCTACCGCGTCAGCTTCTATATGAAGGGCGATTACGCGGGCGACTTCATCGTGCGGCTCTACTCCTTTGCGGAGAAGGTGGGCGAAACGCGGCTGACGGCCATTCCCGGCAGCGACTGGACGCAGCTGACCGGCTATGTCACCTCCGGCAAGACGGTGGACAATGCCCGCATTGAGCTGCTGCTGGACGGCCCCGGCACGGTGGATCTGGACATGATCTCCCTCTTCCCGGTGCACACCTACAACAACCGCGAAAACGGCCTGCGCGCGGACATGGTGGAGACGCTCCGGGCGATGGATCCGGCGTTCCTGCGCTTCCCGGGCGGCTGTATCGTGGAGGGCGAGGGCCTGGACAACGCCTATAATTGGAAGGATTCCGTCGGCGATGTGACGCAGCGCGCCACCATCTTCAACCGCTGGCGTCGCACGGGCAGCTCCGGCTACTATTATCAGAGCTACGGCCTGGGCTTCTATGAGTTCTTCCTCCTCTGCGAGGATCTGGGCTGCGAGGCCATCCCGTGCCTGAACAGCGGCATCTCCTGCTTTGGCCCGGAGTACGCGCCGATGGACGAATTGCAGAGGTGGATCGACGATGCGATCGACCTGATCGAATTCGCCACCGGTGATCCTGCCACGAATGAATGGGCCGCCCTGCGCGCCGAGATGGGTCACCCGGAGCCCTTCCCCCTGACCTACCTGGAGATCGGCAACGAGCAGGGGGGCGACGCGCGCTACTACGAGCGCTTCGAGGAGTTCGAGCGCCAGATCCATGCGCTGTACCCGGATATCAGGCTCCTGTCCTCGGTCATCGGCCTGTCCAACGGCGCGGGCCTGCCCACCACGGAGTGGCTGCGGGACAAGGGCCGGGACTTCGTCTATGCCAACGACGAGCACTTCTACATGTCCGACGAGTGGTTCCTGACCAATTCCTACCGCTACGACTCCATGGAGCGCGGCGAGGACGCCTACATCTTTGCCGGTGAGTATGCCTGCCATTACAGCGGCAACAACCCGCTGTGGAACGCCGTGTGCGAGGCAGCCTTCATGACCGGCTTTGAGCGCAATGCCGATGTGGTGAAGCTCAGCTGCTACGCGCCCCTGTTCAGCAAGCTGAACTACACCCAGTGGCAGCCGAACCTGATCATCTTCAACAACACCGACGTGTGGGGCACCCCCAGCTACTGGGTGGCGCAGATGTACGGTACGAACCTGGGCGACCATACCCTGACGGACTCCATTGCCTCCGCGACCGAGGAGACTGCGCCCGTCCACGGCAAGGTGGGCCTGGCCACCTGGAACACCCGCGCGGAATATGATGACCTGGTGGTCACGGACAACGCCACCGGCGCGGTGCTCTACGAGAACCACTTTGACTCCGCCGACCTCTCCGGCTGGACGGATGGCCGCCAGGGTGAATGGGCTGTGCGGAATGGCGTGATGCGCCAGAACACCATCGGCTCCACCGACAACGCCTTCCATGTGGGCGACACGGCCTGGCAGAACTACACCATCACCGTCCGCGCCCGCAAGCTCTTCGGCTCTGAGGGCTTCATCATCCCCTTCCTGGTGGAGGACGCGCAGAATTACTACCACCTGAACCTGGGCGGCTGGAACAACACCTATTCCGCCATCGAGCGGGCGGTGAACGGCGGCAAGTCCCTGGCGGGCACGTCGGATTTTGTGGTGGAGGACAACCGCTGGTACGACATCCGCATCGAGGTCACCCCGAACGCCATGCGCTGCTATGTGGACGGGGAGATGATCATCTCCTCTGTTGTCCCGGAGCGGCAAAAGGTGTATGTCACCTCCAGCGTGGACGCTCAGACGGGCGACGTGATCCTCAAAATCGTCAACGCCACCGAGGAAGCCAACCGGGTGCAGATCCTCCTGGAGAACGCGGAGGACGCCTTCATCAACCCTGTGGCGGAGCAGACGGTGCTCTCCCACGGGCGCAGGAACGCCGTCAACAGCCGCCGCAGCCCGGAGGAGGTCGTGCCGATCGTGAGCCGCCTCACCGGCGTGAGCCGCGACTTCATCTACTTCGCGCCCGCCAACTCGGTCACGGTGCTGCGCATCCACACCCGTCCGGACAGCGAGGTGCTTGTTGCCCAGACGGCGCTGGAAATGGCCCTGTCCGCCGGTGAAGCGCTGACCCTGCCCGAAACGATGGAGGTCGTCTTCGCGGACGGCTCCACGGGCGTGAAGGCCGTCTCCTGGGGCCATGTGGAGCCCAGCCTGACGGCCTGGCCCGGCGTGTACACGATCTACGGCAGCATCGACGGCAGACCGGATATGGCCAGGCTGGTGCTGACGGTCACCGGGGAGTGAACCCGTAAAAAATGAAGCAGCCCCGGAGGCTCAATGACCTCCGGGGCTCAGTTTTCCAAGAAGCTGTACGTTCGGCTTGAGTAATTCGCCGTCGGCAGACTGTGAAGCGAAAATCGGCGACATGCGCGGCGATTTTCGTGCTTTTCCGAAGGAAAAGCTTCTTTACGCGAGGGAACGGCCGGGAGCGTAGCGACCAGTGACCGAGTGCTAATTCAAAAAAGTGGCTTTGGCCACTTTTTTGATGCGCTGTGTGCGCTCAGTGGCTCAGGGCCTCCAAAAGCACCTGGACATTCTCGCGCATCACGGTTTCGTACCAGTCCAGGGGCGTGTCGCCCTCGGGGCCGGTCACGATGGGGTCAAGGACGAACACCGGCGCGCCGGTCTCGCGGGAGATGGTGCGGGCGGCGGTGTCCTCGTACTGGGGCTCGATGAACAGCGGCGGATTGCCCAGCTCCATCACCGTTTCGCACAGGTGGGCGAGGGTGCGGGGCGTGAGCGCGTCCTCCGGCTCGCGGTTGAGCACGGCGGCCACATGCAGGCCGTAGGCGTTGGCGAAGTAGGGGAAGGCCTCGTGGAAGGTGATCACGTCCGCGTGGGGGAGGTCAGCCAGGGTGGCCTTCATCTCCGTGTCCAGCGCAGCGAGGCGCGCGGTATAGGCGGCGCGGTTGGCCTCGATGGCGTCGGCGTGCCCGGGAAGCTGCGCCGTGAGCCCGGCGGCCAGGTTGTCCACCATGATGACCGCGTTGGAGGCGTCCAGCCAGATGTGAGCGTTGACCTCGTGGCCGTGGTCGTGGTCGTCCCCGTCCTCTTCTTCGTCGGACGCGCCGTGATCGTGATCATGGTCGTGCTCCACGCAGCTTTCCAGCAGCTCAACGCCGGTGGACGCGTCCACCACAGGCAGCGTCGGGAAGGCCTCCTGCACGTTGGACAGATAGGCTTCCATGCCAGCGCCGTTGATGAGGAACACGTCCGCCTGGGCCAGGCGCTTCATGTCGCCGGTCTGCAGCTGATAATCGTGCAGGCAGCCCGCGGAGGGCGGCGTGAGGCAGACGACCTCCAGGCCGTCAATGCCCTGGGTGAGGTTGCGGGCGAAAATGTAGATGGGAAAAAAGGAGGTCACGATGGTTTCGCCCAGCGCAGCGGCGGGCAGAACCAGCGCCGTCAGCAGGGCAAGCAGGGGGATGAGCTTCTTCATGGATGTGTCCTTTCCGGATGATGTCAGGGCAGCAGGTCGGGGGAGAGGCCGTTCTCCAGCAGGATGCGGCGCAGGGTGGCCTGCTCCATCTCCGGCAGAGAGTCGCTGTAGCGCACCAGCAGCGCGCGCATGGCCCCCAGCGAGCCCTCGCCCATGGCCATCTGCCGCAGCTCCTCCAGGGAGACCTCGCTTCCCGGCAGCGCCAGCAGCAGCACGCCGAAGCAGCCGTCCACCAGGTCGTCCACGTCGCTGAGCAGGATGCGGCGCACGCGGCCGTCCTCCAGCTGCAGCAGCATCGCGCTGCCCAGGTACTCGTAGATGCCGCTGAAGATGCGGTCCTTCAGCCGCGCGAGGAACACGCTGCGCTCCTCCCTGCGGGGCTGATAGCCGCGCAGCACCTGCGCCGCTGTTTCGGCCAGGCCCGTTCCCACGGGAAAGCGCTCGCCCAGCACGGGGCGCATCACCTGCACAATGTCCGCCGGATCGATGCGGTATGCCATCTTCTGTACCTCCCTGACCTGTTCTGATTCCGATCTATCCATTCGACAAAGGGGGCCATAATCCCTGCCTGTTGTTTTTTTTGACCTTTTTTTCATGCGCCGCCCCCAAAGAAATGCATGCGGATGACCGTTTTATGCTCCCGTTTATGCACTGCGGACGGCATTGGTTGTGCCTGTGCGGAGGGGGAACACAAGATGTGGGCGAGGCGCGCGATGGATTCTTTGGGAATCCCGCGCGAAATCCCTTTGGCGGACGCTTGACCTGGGCGCGGTTTTTGTGATATTATACGGGAGAAACAAAGTTATCCACAGGCGGGCGGCAGAATCACGCCGCACGCTTTTTTGACCCTGCGGGTCGCATCACACAAGGCCGGACACGGATCCGGCAAGGGAACCTCCTCCGGCGGAAGCTGCCTGCGGGCCGGAGCGATGAGGCTGGAAAGGATACGTCTATGGAGATGAAGGAGCTCTGGGAGCGCACATGCGCGCTGCTTGAAGCGGAAATGAACCCTGTTGTCTACACCACCTGGATCGCCAACAACCTGACGGTGGTGGAGCTGGACGGCTCTACGCTGGTGCTGCGCCTGTCGATGGAGAACATGCAGCGTCAGCTGCTGACGGTGCACCTGGCGCGCATCACCGATGCGGCGAGCCGCGCGGCGGGCAAGCCCATGACGGTGGAGATCCTCACGGCGGCGGAGATCCGCGCCCGTGCGGACAAGCGCGCGGAGGCCCGCGGCAAGGCGGAGGACGCCGACGCGGATCTGGACAGCGGCGCGTCCATCCCTCTGAACCCCAAGTACACCTTCGATACCTTCGTGGTGGGCAGCGGCAACCGCTTTGCCCATGCGGCCTCCCTGGCCGTGGCCGAGAGCCCCGCACTGGCCTACAATCCGCTTTTCATCTACGGCGGCGTGGGCCTGGGCAAGACCCATCTGATGCACGCCATCGGCCAGTTCATCCTCCAGCAGGATCCCACCAAGCGCATCCTCTACATCCCCGGCGAGCACTTCACCAATGAGCTGATCCGCGCCATCCAGCAGAACCGGAACATCCAGTTCCGCAACCGCTTCCGCAACGTGGACGTGCTGATGGTGGACGATATCCAGTTCATTGCCGGCAAGGAGTCCACCCAGGAGGAGTTCTTCCACACCTTCAACAGCCTTCACACGGCGGGCAAGCAGATCATCCTGACCTCCGACCGTCCGCCGCATGAGATCGCCCGCCTGGAGGAGCGCCTGCGCAGCCGCTTCGCCTGGGGCCTGATCGCCGACATCAAGAAGCCGGACGTGGAAACCCGTATCGCCATCCTGCGCCGCAAGGCCGAATCGGAGAACATCGACGTGGAGGACGGCGTGCTGGAGTACATCGCCGCCCACATCGACACCAACATCCGTGAGCTGGAGGGCAGCCTGACCCGCCTGGTGGCCTACGCCAACCTGACCCAGCGCCCCATGACCGTGCAGCTGGTGGGCGAGGCTCTGCGTGACCTCTTCGTCACCCAGGCCCGCAAGGAGGTTACCCCGCAGCTGATCATGCAGACCGTGGCGGATTTCTACTCCCTGTCCGTCGCCGATCTGACCAGCTCCACCCGCCGGCGCGAAATCACCGTGCCCCGTCAGATCGCCATGTACCTGACCCGCGAAATGACGAACCTCTCCCTGCCGCAGATCGGCCAGGTTTTCGGCAACCGCGACCACACCACCATCCTGCATGGGTGCGAGAAGATCGCCGCCATGCTCAAGGACAGCGACTCCGGCATGGAGCGCGTGGTGGGGGACATCCGCAACCTGATTTCCAACTGATGCTGAATTGCTCATAAAAGCGCCGCCGCCCCGGAGATGGGCCGGCGGCGCTGCCGTGTCTCGGCATAGTGCTGAGAGCAACAGGTTTGATGCGTTTGCCACTGCAAGTCACGGCTGCAGCTTGCGCGTTCTCCCTCAGTCTCCGCGCAAGCGCGGAGCCAGCGCCCTCCCGGAGGGAGCCTCTGTCTGTACCACTGCTTGTCCGCACATGTGCTGCTTGGTCCGTATTGCAGCAAAGGCTGCGACCCAAAGGCTCCCTCCGGGAGGGAGCTGTCGCCGTCAGGCGACTGAGGGAGAATGCGGGAGCAGCACATAAGCCTACTGATCAGGATACCGGATCACTTCATCCTTAACAAATGATCTGAAGCGCCGCCGCCCCGGAGATGGGACGGCGGCGCTTATGTTGGAATCAGTTGAAGCCGAAAATCTTCTGGCTGACGGCGTAGCCCCAGAGCATGATCTTGCGGCCGACCGTGCCGGGCAGGTGCAGGGCCATGCCCAGGGGACGGCGGCGCAGCTGCTTGTATACCTCGGGGTACTCGGCCTTGATCTCCTGCCAGAGCTGCGCCTTGCGGGCCAGCTGCTCGGGGCTGCCGCCCTTGACCAGCAGGATGGAGGACACGGTGATGACAATTTCGAGGAAGCCCAGCATGTACTTGCGCTGCTTCTTGCTCTCGATCTGCGCCTTGGCGTACACGTCCAGCATCAGCTTGTTGACGCGGATGTTCTGCTCAATGCGGCTGATCATGACGGTCTCGTTGACGCTCTGGTCGCTGCGGCCGATGAAGTAGCGGTACAGATCCACGTTCAGGTAGCAGATGGTCTTGACCATCGTCAGGGGATGGTAGGCGTAGAGGTTGTCGACGTAGAAGGTCTTTTTCGGCAGCTCCAGGCCGGAATCCAGCAGCAGCTGACGGCGGTAGACCAGGGAGTGCATGAGCATGTACTGGCCCACGCGGAAGTGGCCGACCTCGTCCCAGGTGAGGATCTTGCCCTCGGGCAGGGCGTTGCCGTAGCGAACGACGTGCTTGTGGGCGGCGCCCTCCTTCTCGTAGACGTAGTTGGCCACGAAGAGGTCGACCTTGCCCTGCTTCTCGCGGATGGCAGCGAGCATCTTCTGCAGCGCAGCCTCGTCCACCCAGTCGTCGCTGTCCACGACCTTGAAGTACAGGCCCGTGGCCGCGCGCAGGCCGAACATGCACGCGTCGCCATGGCCGCCGTTCTCCTTGTGGACGGCTACGCAGGTGCCGGGGTACTTCGCCTGATACTCATCGGCGATGGCGGCGGTGTCATCCTTGAAGGAGCCGTCGTTGACGATGAGGATCTCGACCTCGTCCCCGCCGGTGAGCAGGGTATCGATGCAGTGCCGCATGTAGGCGGCGGAGTTGTAGCAGGGGACGGCGATGGAAAGCAGCTTCATGGTGGTAGCCTCCTTGTAAGCAGGTCAGTTGGCGGCCTTCTCGCGGGCAACTGCATCCAGCGCGGCGCGGACGGTCTGATCCATGTCGAAGTACTTGTAGCCGCCCAGGCGTCCGCCGAAGAGCACGTCGGGGCGCTGTGCTGCCAGCCCGGCGTAGGCGGCGTAGAGGGCGGAGTTCTTTTCGTCGTTCACCGGGTAGTAGGGTTCCATGCCCTCCTGCCACTCGCAGGGGTATTCGCGGCTGATGACGGTCTTGTCCGGATTCTGGCCGACGCCGAAGGTGAAGTGCTTGTGCTCGATGATGCGGGTGAAGGCCTCGGTTGCACCGGTGTAGTTGACCACGGCCACGCCCTGCCAGTTGTCGGTGTCGATCACCTCGTCCTCAAAGCGGACGGTGCGGTACTGCAGCTTGCCCAGCTGGTAATCGAAGAAGGCGTCGATGGCGCCGGTGTAAACGGTCTTTTCGGCAATCTCCGGGTTTTCGGCGATGAAGGCCTTGTACTCGGTGTTCAGGCGGACTTCGCTGCCCTCCAGGAGCTTCTCAATCAGCGCGTTGTAGCCCTCCACCGGAATGCCCTGGTGGGGATGGGTGAAGTAATTGTTGTCGTAGGTGAAGCGCAGGGGCAGGCGGCGGATGATGAAGGCCGGGAGCTCGGTGCAGGGGCGGCCCCACTGCTTCATGGTGTAGTCGCGCACGAGGGCCTCGTAGATGTCCTTGCCGACGAGCTTGAGGGCCTGCTCCTCCAGGTTGGCGGGCTCGATATCGCGGTAGGGCGCGGTCTGCTCGGCGATCTTCGCCTTCGCCTCGGCGGGGGTCTTCACACCCCACAGGCGGGAGAAGGTGTTCATGTTGAAGGGCATGTTCAGCACCAGGTCGCCGTTGACGGCCACAGGGCTGTTGATGTAGTTGTTGAAGGTGACGAAGCGGTTCACATACTGCCACACCTCTTCGTCTGCAGTATGGAAGATATGCGCGCCATAGCGGTGGACGCACACGCCCTCGATCTCCTGGCAGTAGATGTTGCCGCCGATGTGGGGGCGGGAATCGATGACCAGGCACTTCTTGCCTGCGTCGGTCATTTCACGGGCGAAGACGCTGCCGTACAGGCCCGCGCCGACGATCAGATAATCGTATTTCATGGAGGATTCCTCCCTTTCAGTCGTTCAGGAAAGGCAAACGTCGCCTTGTATACCAATATAAAGTATAGCACATGTTTCGCCAGGATGCAACAGAATTTCCTGATTCACCGCGATGAAGCGCGTCCGACGCCCATTGTCAGCGGGGACGGATGGCGGTATAATGGAGGCAGCAATGCAGGGGAGGACTCGATATGCGAATTGTTTTTGTCCGCCATGGACATCCGGATTATGCTCACGACTGCCTGACCGACCTGGGCCGCCAGCATGCATCGGCTGCTGCGGCGCGGCTGGCCGGGGAGGGGATCAGCTATGTTTTCTCTTCCACCAACGGGCGAGCGCTGGAAACGGCGGCCTTCACGGCGGACGCGCTGGGCCTGGCGGTAGAAAAGTGCGACTTCCTGCGGGAGATCGCCTGGGGCAAGGCGCCCAGCCCCTGGGATCTGGTGGACGCGCGGGTGGCAGCGGGTGTTCCGCTGATGGACGAAGGCTGGCGCAGCAGCGCGGACTACGGCGCAAACGACCGCCTGCTGGAGAGCGTCCGGGCCAAGGCGGAGTCCGCCGACGCATGGCTGGCCCGGCTGGGCTATATTCGGGAGGGCGCGTTCTATCGCGTGTCGCCGGAAGCGGATACCGGGCGTACCGTGGCGGCCTTCGGGCATGGCGGCGGCACGGCGGCGATCCTCAGTCACCTGTTCAACCTGCCCTTTCCCTTTGTGTGCGCGGCCATGGGCCCGGATTTCACGGGGATCACCATTGTGCAGCTGCCGGACCGGCCGGGTGAGCTTGTCACGCCGCGGTTTGAGATCATGAGCGATGCGCGGCACATTTCCAGCATCGGTGTGAGCTACGGGCAGTGAGGTCCGCCGGAGTCACGCAGCATGAAAAGACCAGGTTGGCGCACATTTTTACCGGTATTATAGACGAGATGTCTCCTGTTGGATCAGGTGGAAATATTGACAGAATGACCATGTTCGGGTATAATATAGGTATAATTCCGCAGAAAGGCAGGATGCTGCATGATGAAAAAGAGGTCTGTCTTGTCTGGATTGGCTGACTGGTATCTGGATGGCGGCGCACTCAAAACCATTGGTCGTACGATCCTGATTCTTGGGATCGTTTTTGCGTTGGTATGGATCGGCATAGGCAGGGTCGAGATGGATCGCGCAGCGACTGCTGAACAGGAAATTCTCTATGAGCGTGCCTTTGCTGAGCAGCAGACAACTGAGTACAAGAAGCTCGTGAAGGCGTATAGTGATACGGAGAAGGCCAACAGCAAGCTGGCCGACCCGGCGGAGCATGCGCCGCTGCCCGAGGTGCCTGAACTGGCCAGGGATATCAAGGAGCTGTCCAACCCGCCGCAGGTGAAGAAGTCCACGCAGAATTTCAGCGGCGCTTACAAGCTCAAGTACGCCCTGCCCGCTGTTTTCGTACTGGCGGCGGCGGTGATCGTGGGTGGTCTGCTGATTTCCCATGATAAGTTCAGCCTCTGGTTCGCATCCGGCGGCGTGGCTGGCAGGATCGGCCATACGCTGCTGCTGCTGAGCCTTGCGGCGGCGCTGGTGATTGTTTGCATTGGCGTGGTGGAGATGCACCAGGATGCTGCCGAGGCACATCAGGCGGAGTACGCAAAGCGCTACGCCGCTCAGCAGAAGGCGGATCTGTGGACGCTGCAGATGAACGCCCAGGAGGATGCCGCGCTGGGCCGCGAGGTCGGTGTGGTGCCGGAGACGGCGAAGGAGATTGTCACGGCGGTCGAGCCCATCAAGCTGCCTCTGGGCGATTTCACCGGACTGTTTGTGGCGGAGTACCTCATGTGGGCTGTCATTGCCCTGCTCGGCGGACTGGGCTGCAGCTGGCTCTTCGGCCATCTGGATGACGGCGCGGTGAAGTCGCTGGGCCGCCTTATCGTGATCGTCGGCGTGATCTGCGGTCTGGTGTGGATGACGCTGGGCATGATTGAAAAGAATCAGGCGGCGGCGTACGAGAGCTCGGTGCTCTATGCCCGCGACCTGGTCACCCAGCAGGAGCGCGATTTCACCACCCAGCAGCGAACGGCCAACGCGGCCATCAAAAAGGGCGAGCGTCCGGCGTATGTTCCCGAGACGTCGGATGAGCTCTATAAGCTGAGCAAGGCTGTCAAGAAGACCATTTCGGACGACAACTATGCGGGCGCGTACATGCTGGAGCATGCCCTGCCCAGCTATGTGCTGATCGCTGTCAGCGTGGTGCTGGGCTGTGCGTTGTGCTGCCATGACAGGCTGCGGGCATGGTTCACAGCAGGCGGCGGGCTCTGCACGCTGGGCCGCGTGGTGATGGTGGCCTGCCTGATCGGCGCGGTGGTGATCGCTGTGCAGGGCGTTGAAACCCTGTATACGGACGCCCAGGCGGAGCATCAGGTGGAGTACGCCGAGAAATACGCCAGAAGGCAGCAGACGGAGCTGAAGAACCTGCAGAAGGAAGCGGCGGCGGCCGAGAAGGCGGGCGAGGAGCCTCCGATCGTGCCGGAGACGGCGGAGGAGATCGTCACGGCGATCAAGCCCATTGAGCTGTCCCTGGAGGACTATACCATGCCCTTCATCACTGGCCCCGTGTTCAAGGCGGTGCTGGTGGCAGCGGCGGGCTTCCTTGCCAGCTGGATCCTGAGCAACATCGCTGGCTGGTGCAAGGCGTTTGTGGCTGGCTGGCCCAAGCGTTCCATTGCGGGCATCGTCTTTGTGGCGGGCGCGCTGGCGGCGGCTTACCTGCTGCTCAGCGGCGTGTGGCGTGTGATGCAGATCGAATCCAGCACGCTGCCGGAGATCGGGCGCATCCTGCTGTTTGATCATGTGGTCTGGGCGGCGTTGGCGCTGGCAGCTGGCACGGCGATGGCCTGGATCATCGGCGCGGAGCCCCAGGATCATTCGGACGAGCCGGTGCGCGTGCGCGTCGAGTCGCAGACCTGGATCTGCCCGGGCTGCGGCACCGAAAACCAGCGCCATGTGGGCGCATGCAGCAGCTGCGGCGAAACCAAGCCTGCTGAGTAACACAATCAAATCGGAGCGGCTGTCCGTTGGGGCGGCCGCTCTTTTCTGTGGACATAAGCGTGATGGACAGGCGGGCGTGACCGTGCTATAATGGCAGTGAACATTGCCGCAGAACAGGCGGCGAACGAGAATATATGGAAGAAGGATGCAGGATGAAGAAGCTGACGGCAATGCTGCTGACGATCTGCCTGCTGCTGACGCTGGCGAGCTGCGGCAAGAAGGACGAGGCGGATGCGGGCGTTAAGGCGCGGACATTCGAGGGGGAAATGGTTTGGGCTACGCTAAAAGCGACCGTGCAAGGTGGAATATTTGCCTTGGAAGCGATGAGTAAGGAGCCGGAGGTGACCGGAAAAGCGACCCGCTTGGAAGATGGCACCTACCTCCTGGAGGGATTGGAGTACTTGGGTGAAGTGACGTTGCACCCCTTCCGAGATGGCTTCTACAGGATCGAGGCGGAATATCCGCTTAATGCGCTGGTCAAGCTGGAGGGTGAGGACGCCTACGCGGTCTACGGCTACACCAATAATGCGCTCGTTTACAGCACCGAGGGCGAGCGGAAAATCCTCCGCATGGAGACGAAGATGGGAAATCAGACTATAGTGGGAGAACTGTGGAACGAGGGCACGACGCTCATGGGATATGAGGTGGCATGCGGCACCTACAACCTGCGCGACCGCGGCGAAACGAAGCTGTTCGACCTGAATGTTTCCTGGGGCGGCTACGACACCACGACCGGCTCCGGCAGGCTCACGGGTGACAAGCTGGAGATCACGCTGGATGGCGATGCAGTCAGCATGAGCCGCATGGCCGAGAACACCTACTTCGGCATGCTCGATGGCGAGGAAGTCATCCTGCGCCTGAAGACGGACGGCGTGGCTGAGATGCTGGTGGCGAACGATGACATTGTGAATGGCTGCTTCACCTGTGTTCCCGGCGAGAAATTAGAGCTCATCATGGATGACGAGGGGCAAGAAAGTTGGGTGGTGGAAGGTGACACTCTGACGATGACCGCTGATGATGGTGAATCCCTCACCCTGACCGAAGTGAAGTAATCCAGGCCCGAACGACACACAGGCTGCCGCTCCTTCATACAAGGGGCGGCAGTTTTCAATGCCTGCGTACAGAAAATGGTGGACAGGTGAGACAGATGCTGCTATAATGAGGAAAACCCCCGGCAAAATCCGGACGGGTAAGCGAAAAGGAAAGAGGGAAATACCAATGAAGAAGCTGATTGCGATCCTGCTGCTGGCCTGCATGCTGCTGACGCTGGCAAGCTGCGGCAAGAAGGACAAGGAGCCCGCAGCGCGGACGTTCACCGGCACGATGGAAGACATGAACCTGACCATCATCGCGACGGGCGACACCTATGATATGCAGGTCATGTCCAAGGAGGCGCAGGCGACGGGCGCCTATACCCGCAAGGACAACGGCACTTATGTGCTGGATGAGCTGGAGCAGTTTGGCGGCCTGACCCTGACGGACTGCGGCAACGGTTTCTACAAGGTCACGGACAGCGAGCTGGAAAAGGATCGCCTGAGCCGCTACACGGCAGAGGCACGCATCAAGCTGGTGGACGGCAGTACCTACGAGGCATACATGTTCCAGCAGATTATCATGACCTATCAGACGGTGGGCGAGAGGAAGATTGTCCGCCAGGAGGCGGGAGATTCCGACTTTGCGGCTGAGGTCTGGTGTGAAGGTGCGAATATGAGTGTGTACGAGGTCGCGATGGGCAGCTACACCACGCAGACCAACGGCGATACGAAGCAGGTGAGCATCGAAATTGGTTACGATACCCTTGCAGCGACCCTGGTTGGCGACAAGCTGACTGTGTCTGACGGCGATGAGGAGTTTGTGCTCACCCGCATCAACGATGACACCTACATGGCTGTGGTCGACGGGGAAGGAGCCATCCTGCGCCTGAAGGCGAACGGTGTGGCTGAGATTCTGGAGGAAGAGGAAAGCTACACCACCGGCAGCATCAACTACGAGGCCGGCAAGACCCTGGAGATCGTGGGGGACGATGGTGTGATCGTGAGCGTGAAGATCGACGGCGATACGCTGGTCTATGGCAACAGCAGCGCCTCCTACACCCTGACCGAAGTGAAGTAACCCAGAGAACCCCCGCTGCGGCGCGATGGCTGCGGCGGGGGTTCCTGCTATGTATGCGTCAGTGCAGCACCACCAGGCCGCGTCTACTGGCCTCCAGGAGGTCGATCAGGTCCTCCATGCGCTCCTGCAGGCGCTTGCCGTGGTCGGTGTCGGAGACGTATTTGCGCTCCGGGTAGGTGGCGAATTCGTAGCTCTGGCTGTGGATGTCGCGGCCGGTCAGCTGCGCATCTTCCAGGGTGGTGAAGGGTTGGTGGGACATCAGGCGCATGCCGTGGCTGTTGGCGATGAGGGTGTAGCCTGCGATGCCGGTGGTCTTCTGGTAGGCCTTGCAGAAGCCGCCATCGATGACGACCAGCCGTCCGCCGGCGCGCAGGGGGCTCTCACCGCTGCCCACGTGGATGGGCGTGTGTCCGTTGATGATGCGGCTTTCCGGGTCGTTGAGGCCGAATTCGGAAAGGATCATCGTGCACTTCTCTTCTATGCGGTACCAGCGGTAGTAGGGGTCCTGGGGCTCCGACCAGGCGGCCTTGTCCGGCACGAAGGCGCGGGCGAAGGTCTTGATGCGGCGTCCGCAGACGGGGCTGTCCGTGCCGCACCACAGGTACCACATGAAGTCCAGCGCGTAGCGGTCGCCCTTGTAGAAGGCGCGGCGGGCAATGCGGTCGGTGTAGTTCATGAAGGCCTTGCCCTTCCAGGTCTGGCCCTCCAGGGTCTTCTCGTAAAACTCGCCCTCCTCCGTCATGGGGATGCAGCCGTGATAGAGCAGGTTGCCGTTGTACACGCGGTACATGAAGCCCTTCTGGTAGAGGAAGCCGATGTGCTCATGCAGGCGCGGGCTGTGCATGAAGGCGGAGCGCAGGCCGGAGAGCACCTCCTGCTCCCCGTCGGTGAGGGCGTAGGGGTCATCGGCGGACACGGTGGGCAGGGGCAGCTCCTTCACCGGCCAGGTCTCGCCGTCGATCTCGACCGTGTGGTTGACCTGATCCAGCTTGTGCAGCAGCAGCCGATCCTCCATGGCGAATTCCGGATTCCGGCGGATGAGCTGGCCCTCCAGCTTGAACATCATCACCGTGATGGCGTGCTTGGGGGCCACGTCCGGCGGAAGCTCGGGGTACTGATGCTCCGCAAAGAGGGACAGCGCGCGCAGGGGGATGCCGTAGCCGCGCTCCAGGATATCCATGTTGCCGTAGGAGAGGCAGTTGCGCACCACGCCGCAGATGCAGGCTTCGCTGCCGGAGGCCGCGCCCATCCACAGCACATCGTGGTTGCCCCATTCGATGTCCACCGCGTGGTGGCTGATGAGGATGTCCATGACGGAATCGGCGCGGGGGCCGCGGTCGAAGATATCGCCCACAACGTGCAGGCGATCCACCGCCAGGCGCTTGATGGTGCGGGTGAGGGCGCCGATGACCCGATCGCCGGTGTCGATGGCGATCATCGCGTCCACAATGGCGTGGTGATAGCGGCGGCGGTTGCCTTCCTGCTCTGTGTGCACGTCCGCTTCATCGCTCTGGTAGTGCAGCAGCTCGTCCAGCAGGAAGGCCCAGTTTTCCGGCATGGCCTCGCGGGCCTTTTCACGGGTGTACTTGCTGGTCAGCATGCGGGTGAGGTGCACCAGGCACTCCACGCGGCTGCGGTACCATTCCGGGGAGATTTCTCCGGCGGCGTGGAGCTTCTTGAGCGTCTGGTCGGGGTAGTAGATCAGCGTACACAGCTCGTCCGCCTCCTCTTCCGTCAGGCGGCTGCCCAGCCACAGATGCACCTTTTCGCGGATCACGCCCGAGCAGTTGTTCATGATGTGGCAGAAGGCCTCGTATTCGCCGTGGATATCGCTCATGAAGTGCTCGGTGCCCTTGGGCAGGCTCAGCAGCGCGCTGATGCGGGAGATCTCCGTGGACAACGCCTCCACAGTGGGGTAGTGCTCGGAAAGCAGACGCAGGTATTTCAGGCGTTCCGGCGGCAGGTGGGAGTTCATGGCAGGCTCCTTTCGGCAGCAGATGGCGCAAATGGTAAAAATGTATATACATTATAACATGGAAAGGGCGGGAATGGTAGCACAATCCACGGCAGGGCCGCGTCGTGAAAGTTGTCCACGGCAAAAAGACGAATATTCATGCAGAAAAAACAAGAAAGATACACAAAAAAGCTTGAACAGATGCCTTTGACCCGCTATAATAGGGACATCCTCATCGCCGCCACATGACGGCGGGGTTATCTGTTAGGAGGTATTCACCATGAAGATCCGTAAGCTGTTTGCTGCCGTGCTGGCCCTGTGCCTGGCGGCCTGCATGATCCCCACTGCTTTTGCTGACGACCAGGTCACCATCAAGATCGGCGTCATCGGCCCCATGACCGGCGGCGCTGCCGTGTACGGCACTGCTGTTGCCCGTGGCGCGCAGATTGCGGCGAATGAGATCAACGCCGCCAATGGCCCCATCCGCATTGAGCTGGACATCCAGGATGACGAGCATGACCCCGAGAAGGGCATCAACGCCTACAACGTCCTCAAGGACAACGGCGTGCAGATGATCCTGGGCACCGTGACCACCGCGCCCTGCCTGGCCGTGTCTGTCAAGGGCAACGAGGACCGCATGTTCATGCTGACCCCCTCCGCCTCCGCTGCGGACGTGACGGCCAACAAGAACCAGACCTTCCAGGTGTGCTTCACCGATCCCGGTCAGGGCCGCGCTGCTGCCAACATGATCGCGGAGAAGGAACTGGGCACCCAGGTCGGCGTGATCTACAACAACGCTGACGTGTACTCCACCGGCATCTACCAGGCGTTCGCAGCCCAGGCTGCGGAGATCGGCCTGGAGATCGTGGCCACCTCCACCTTCGCTTCTGACGACAACGCGGACTTCTCCGTGCAGATCGCTGCCTGCAAGAACGCCGGCGCTGACCTGGTGTTCCTGCCCATCTACTACACCCCCGCTTCCCTGATCCTCGCACAGTCTGACGCGGTGGATTACGCGCCCGTCTTCTTCGGCGTGGACGGCATGGACGGCATCCTGACCCTGGAGGGCTTTGACACCGATCTGGCCGAGGGCGTGATGCTGCTGACCCCCTTCGCTGCTTCCTCCGACGATGAGAAGACCCAGAACTTCGTGCTGGAGTACGTCATCGCTTACGGCGAGGAGCCCAACCAGTTCGCCGCTGACGCCTACGACGGCATCATGGCGCTGGTCGCTGCCTGCCAGCAGGCTGGCATCACCGGCGAGACCACCTATCAGGAGGCCTGTGAGAAGCTGATTGCCGTGTTCCCCACGCTGAACATCGATGGTCTGACCGGCCAGCTGGCTTGGGAGGCGACCGGTGAGGTCAACAAGATCCCCACTGTGTACGTCATCGAGGACGGCGCCTACGCGATGGTTGAGTAACCATTCCGGTGCGTCCAGGCCCGGCTCCTGCCTTTTGCAGGAGTCGGGCAGTTCTTGTCATTATGCATCTGCTGAAACTGAAGCAAAGAGAGGTTGAGAAGGAATGATAGCGCTCCTTGAGAACCTGATAAACGGATTGAGCCTGGGCAGCGTGTACGCCATCATCGCACTGGGCTATACGATGGTGTACGGCATTGCCAAGATGCTCAACTTCGCCCACGGTGATGTGATCATGGTCGGCGCGTACATTGCCTTCTATGTCATGTACGATCTGGGCATGCCGCCGCTGCTGGCGATCGTGGAGGCGATGGCCATCTGCACGGTGCTGGGCATCGTGATCGAGCGCCTGGCCTACAAGCCCCTGCGTCAGGCGACCTCCCTGGCGGTGCTGATCACCGCCATCGGCATGAGCAACCTGCTTCAGAACGGCGCGCTGCTCATCTGGGACCCCAACACCAAGTTCTTCCCCGATATCATCGATATTCCGGCCATCTCCCTGGCCGGCGGCGGCCTGACCATCAAGGGCGAGACGATCGTGAACGTGATCGTCTGCATCCTGGTCATGGCGGTGCTGACGCTCTTCACCTCCCGCACCAAGATGGGCAAGGCCATGCGCGCGGTCTCCGAGGATCGCGGCGCGGCGGAGCTGATGGGCATCAACGTCAACATGACCATCTCCATCACCTTTGCCATCGGCTCTGCCCTGGCGGCGGTGGCGGGCGTGCTGCTGTGCACCTCCTACCCGAAGCTGACGCCCACCCTGGGCGCGATGCCCGGCATCAAGGCCTTCACGGCGGCGGTCTTCGGCGGCATCGGCTCCATTCCCGGCGCGATGGTCGGCGGCCTGCTCCTGGGCGTGATCGAGATCCTCGGCAACGCCTACATTTCCACCCAGCTGGGCGACGCCATCGTCTTTACCGTCCTGATCATCGTGCTGCTGGTGAAGCCCACGGGCCTGATGGGCAAGAAGATCCATGAGAAAGTGTGAGGTGAGAAGCGTGAAAATGAACAAAAAGCTCCGCAGCAACCTCATCACCTACGGCATTGTCGTGGTGGCCTTCCTGCTCTGCCAGGTGGCGATCAATGGCTGGGTCCCCGGCTTCACGATGTCCAACGCCCTGCAGGGTCAGCTGATCCCCATCTGCGTTTACATCGTGATGGCGGTGTCCCTGAACCTGACGGTCGGTATCTCCGGCGAGCTGTCCCTGGGTCACGCGGGCTTCATGTGCGTGGGTACCTTCGCGGGCGTGATCGTGTCCAGCTGGCTCAAAATCGGCTTCCAGGTGGACAACGAACCTGTCCGCCTGGTGGTGGCACTGATCACCGGCGGCGTGTTTGCGGGCCTGGCGGGCGTGCTGGTGGGCATCCCGGTGCTGCGCCTGCGCGGCGACTACCTGGCCATCGTGACGCTGGCCTTTGGCGAGATCATCCGCAGCGTGCTCAACTGCCTGTATTTTGCCGTGGAGGGCAAGGCGCTGCGCATTTCCTTCGATAACCCCAATCTGGCAGGCCAGAGCATCTACAGCGGCCCTGCCGGCGCAACGGAGATTGATACCATCTCCACCTTCACCATGGGCTTTGTGCTGGTGATCTTCACCCTCTTTGTGGTGCTGAACCTGGTCAACAGCCGCTCCGGCCGCGCCATCATGGCCATCCGCGACAGCCGCATCGCTGCGGAGTCCGTGGGCCTGAACGTGACGAAGTACAAGATGATGGCCTTCGTCACCTCTGCGGTGCTGGCGGGCATGGCAGGCGCGCTGTATGGTCTGAGCATCCCCACGGCCACGGCGGCCAAGTTCAAGTTTGATACCTCCATCCTGGTGCTGGTGTTTGTGGTGCTGGGCGGCATCGGCAGCATCCGCGGCAGCGTCATCGCCGCCGCAGCGCTGACGCTCCTGCCTGAGATGCTCCGCGGCCTGAGCAACTACCGCATGCTGATCTACGCCATCGTGCTGATCGTGGTGATGCTGATGCGCAACAGCAACGTGATGAAGAACCTGCTGGGCTCCATCCGCAGCATCCGCACGATCTCCGATCTGACGGCGAAAACGGGCGAAATGCGGCAGCAGCGGCGCATCGCGTCCCTGCAGGCCAAGGCGAGCCGGATGGGCGCGCGTGCCCAAAATGCCGCGAAGCTCGCGGAGGACCTGGCCCTGCGGCAGAAGGCCCTGGAGGCGCAGATCATTGAAGAAATGCAGAAGACGGGAAAGGAGGCTGACGCACAATGACCCAGAAGCCTATCAAGCGCCTGGTGGACACCAAGATGGTGCCGGTGCCCTCCGTCTCCATCGTGCCTGAGCGCGACGTGGCCAAGCGCCCCGTGCTGGAAACCCGTCACCTGGGCATTGAGTTCGGCGGCCTCAAGGCCGTGGAGGACTTCAACATCGCTGTCGGTCCCACCGAGATCTGCGGCCTGATCGGCCCCAACGGCGCGGGCAAGACCACCGTGTTCAACCTGCTGACCAAGGTGTACCAGCCCACCAGCGGCACCGTGCTCATCAACGGCAAGGACACCTCCGGCATGACCACCGAGCAGGCCAACCGCATGGGCATCGCCCGTACGTTCCAGAACATCCGTCTCTTCTCCAACATGAGCGTGGAGGACAACGTCCGCATTGGCCTGCACAACCAGGTGAAGTACGGCATGTTCCCCGGCATCTTCCGCCTGCCCCAGTACTGGAAGGCCGAAAAGAAGATGCACGAGCGCTCCCTGGAGCTGTTGTCCATCTTCGGCATGCAGGATATGGCGGACGTAAAGGCCGGCAGCCTGCCCTATGGCGCTCAGCGCCGCCTGGAGATCGTCCGTGCGCTGGCCTCCAATCCCTCCATTATCCTGCTGGACGAGCCCGCTGCCGGCATGAACCCCAGTGAGACTGCGGAGCTGATGCACCAGATCCGCCGGATCCGTGATACCTTCCACATCGCCATTTTCCTCATTGAGCATGATATGAATCTGGTTATGAATGTCTGTGAGGCCATTGCGGTGGTGAACTACGGTCGTATCATTGCAAAGGGTACGCCCGAGGAAATCCGTTCCAATCCCGCCGTTATCGAAGCCTACCTGGGCAAAGAGGAGAGTGACGCCTGATGCTGAAAATTGAAGATATGCATGTCTATTACGGCGCCATCCATGCCATCAAGGGTATTTCCTTCGAGGTTGGCGAGGGTGAGATCGTTGCGCTGATCGGTGCAAACGGTGCCGGTAAATCCACCATTCTGAAGACGGTCTCCGGTCTGATGCATCCCCGCAGCGGCAGCATTTCCTTCTGCGGACAGGATATTGCCCATACCGATGCCTATAAGCTGCTGAGAACCGGCCTGGCCCATGTTCCGGAGGGACGCCGGATTTTCCTGCAAATGTCTGTTCAGGAGAAT